>JAUIEX010000018.1 GCA_030429725.1 Alphaproteobacteria bacterium | reverse complement strand
AGTACGCATAAAACAATCAAATCTTCAGAAACATCAATGACCTGAAGAAAAATACACCGAACAAAAATACCAAAAGTAACCCAAATGCAATCGCCATGGTGCCGTGATGGCTCTTATAAAAAGGAGGTTCGAAACCATCCGCGCCGGGCAATCATCCTGCCACTGCGAGGGGATAATGAATGGTGCGACCGAGAGGACTTGAACCTCCACGAGCTTGCGCTCACAACGACCTCAACGTTGCGCGTCTACCAATTCCGCCACGGTCGCACATTGGAACAGATGGCTCCTCTACCAATTAAATCCTTTAGTGACAAGCAAGAAGGTATTATTCAGCAATTATGCAGCTTAAAATTTCATCATCTCCCATCCCCTACCCTGAAAGCCTCGCCTGGATGGAAAGTCATGTTAATCACATTATTGCCGGAGACGGCGATGAGTGCTTATGGTTTTTAGAACATCCCCCGCTTTACACCGCCGGAACATCGGCAAAAACAACTGACTTACTTAGCGATGAATTTCCGGTTTATGAGACAGGGCGCGGCGGGGAATATACTTATCATGGCCCGGGGCAGCAGGTTGTTTACGCAATGCTTGACCTGAAAAAGCGCCATCATGGCACGCCCGATCTGCGCCGGTATGTCTGGCAACTGGAAGAATGGATTATTCGTATCTTGGCTGAAATTGGCATCACGGGGGAGCGCCGGGACGGGCGTGTTGGCATATGGGTGGTGAATTCATCCGGCGCCGAAAATAAAATTGCCGCCATTGGCATTCGCATTCGCAAATGGGTGGCCTATCATGGCATTGCCATCAACCTTAATCCGGATTTAAACCATTTTAAGGGAATTGTTCCCTGCGGCATTAAAAATCACGGCGTCACCTCCATTGAAAAAGAAGGAAAATCTATCACTGCGAAGGAAATTCAAACCATCGCACTTGATGTTTTTGATGATATTTTTTTAGGCAAATAAGGCATCCGTGATTGCTACTTTATATTTGCTAAGCTATGACGTGCCTATGAGATTTTTTATCATTCTTCTTCTCTTTTGCATGGCGGCTTCCTCTGCATCTGCCACCCCGCTGGATGAAGCTCTGGCGGCGGCTTATAATAACAACCCGGAGCTGCAGGCCGAGCGTGAGCGCCTTAAAGCAACGGATGAAAATATTGCTGCCGCCATCTCAGGTTTCATGCCCTCACTCACGGCCAGTTGGAATAAGAGCCGCACCAAAGATGATTATGGCACCACTGAAAGCAGCGTTACGCCACAAACCTCCCAGCTGGCTTACAGCCAGAATCTTTTTCGTGGCGGAGAAAGCTATTATAACATCCAGCGATCGAAAGATCTGGTTGAGGCTGGCCGTGCGCGTTTAAAAATACAGGAACAAGCTGTTCTTCAGGACGCACTCATTGCTTATATTGATCTGGTGCGCACACGCAAAGTGTTGGCGCTGAGCATTAATAATGAGAATGTTCTGGCCGAACAAATGCGCGCCACACAAGAACGTTTCGACCTTGGTGAAACAACTCGCACCGATGTGGCGCAGTCACAATCCAGATTAGCACGGGCAACGTCAAACCGCATCAATGCCGAAGGCGAAGTCATTGCCGCCAACGCAGAATTTGAACGCATTGTGCAAATGCCCCTGCCGGAGCTTGTTTCATTGCCGCCACGTCTGCCGGAAATTCCTAAAAGTCTGGATGAGGCATTGATATTGGCAAAGCAGAATAATCCGTCACTTATGGCCGCCAGCTTTGATTATGAAGCCTCGCAGAAAGCTGTTCAAGTAAGGCGCGCCAGTTTATTGCCATCCGTTGATCTGGATGGTCGTCTTTCCGATGAACGCAATCGCCGGTCACAGTTTGGTGGCGGCAATCTGGAGAGCAGCAGCATTGGCGTGACCGTAACGGTGCCACTTTATCAAAGTGGCAGTGAATATTCTGCCATACGAACTGCCAAGCGCAACGCCAATCGCGCGGAGCTTTTATCTTCCGCAACACGCAATAATGTGGTTAACAGTGTCACAAGCGCCTGGACGGATATTGAAGTTTCTTTGGCGGATATTACCGCTAATGAAACTTCCGTAGCCGCAGCGGAACTTGCCTTAGAAGGCGTTAAACAGGAGCAGGAAATTGGCTCTCGCACCGTGCTGGACGTGCTGGACGCGGAGCAGGAGCTCTTCAATGCGCGGGTGGATCTGATTATTGCTCAACGTAATGCCGTGATTTCTCATTATAATATGTTGGCTGCCATCGGGCAAATGACAGCTGAGGATTTGGATCTCGATGTCGCGCTTTATGATGAAGCGGAATATTATGAGAATATTAAAACAAAATTCATTGGATTTTAGATAATTACCTTGGCAGAATACTAGTATGACAGATGTGGAAAAGAAAGATGACTCAATGGAAGATATTCTTCATTCCATTCGGGACATTATTGCCGGTGATGAAGAAAAGCAGGAGGAGCCCGTGGCAGAGGAAGTAGAGGAAACAACTACGCCGAATGACCCTCCGCAAGAAGATGCCGTTAAGGAGGAGCCGCAAGAGGAAGATACATCCGAAGAAATCATGGAACTGACCGACATAGTGGAAGAAGAGGATGCCTCAGAAGAGGTGGATGTGCTTCAGGATATTGATCAGGCTCTGGAAGTCGCCGCGCCCGATATTGAGGAAGAAGTAGTTATTGCTGAGGCTCCCGTTATTGAGGAAGTTTCTCACAGCGAAGAAGTCGTAGAAAGTGAAGTGCCACGCCATAAAAGCGAGACATTGCTGACAAATGATAAAGCACAGGCATCAACCAGAGCGCTGCAAAAGCTGCTTCATAACGTGCCAAAGCCGGATATTGACTCTCCGGCCTTTCGCAATGGCATCACCATTGAAGATCTGGTGGTTGAAGCCATAAAGCCAATGCTTTCCGAATGGCTTAATGAGCATCTGCCGGTGATTGTGAATGAAATGGTTGAGCGGGAAATTCGTAAGCTGCTGCCACGTGAGTAGCTAGCTTATTTTTTCATGATCGCTAGCCATAGCATTGTTCTTTCCCTTGGATCAAATCAAGGAAACCGTCTCCATAACCTAACCTTGGCCAGAGCGGCCTGCAACTCACTCTTTGAGCAGCAGAGTATTGCCTCCGCCATCTATCAGACCGAGGCATTGCTTCCGGAGAATGCACCAGAAAATTGGAACATACCTTACTATAATGCCTGCCTTCGCTTTAACCATATTCAGGAATCTCCCGACAAGGTAATGCATCACCTGCTGAACATTGAAAACACACTGGGGCGGGTTCGCAATAATACCAAATGGGCACCGCGCATTATTGATATTGATATCCTGGTTTTCGGCAACATGGTTATTAAAAATAAGGCACTTACCCTTCCCCATTACGACTTGCTCAATCGCAGCTTTTTTCTTGAACCTCTGGCTGAAATTTATCCGGATTGGCATTATCCTCTTCATGGTCATTTTTATCACAAGTCCGCACTTGAACTGTCCGAACTCATCGGTCATAACCCTCTGGCAGGGGAGCAGTGGAACAATGGCTAAACAAGCATTTCGAACTCAAATAATGGGTGTTTTGAACCTAACACCAGATTCATTTTCTGACGGGAGTGAAATTTCAGAAACCGACAAAGTTTTAAGCCAGATTGAAGACTTCATCACCGAGGGGGCGCAGTTTATTGATGTTGGAGCAGAATCAACCGCACCGGGGGCAAAGCCTGTTTCCCCCAAAGATGAATGGGCGCGACTGAAGCCGGTGGTTGAGTCTATTCCCACTCTGTTTAAGCATGCAAAGGTTACATGGAGCTTTGACACCCGCCATGCGGACACTGTTAAAAATATTGTGAGCACCCTTTCTCCGGAGAAATTTTCGCTGCTTATTAATGATGTTTCCGGCGGTGAAGATACCGAAATCCTGGAAATTATCGCCAAAAATCCTCAACTACGCTATGTGTTTATGCATCATTTAACCATTCCGGCAGATCCAGCCATCACCATGCCTGATAGTCAGGATATTATTCAGGAAATTTTCAATTGGGCCATTCGCAAGCTGGCTACATTCAGGCGAATTGGCATTGAACGTGATCAGCTTATTTTTGATCCCGGCCTTGGTTTTGGCAAAACGCAAAAGCAGAATTGGGATATCTTACAAAATATCCATATTCTTCAGCGGCTTGGCTTCCCTTTGCTCATCGGGCATTCAAGAAAATCAATGTTTAATGAAGTGGCTGAAATTCCGGCAGCCAAACGCGACAGCGTCACCGCCATCACTTCCGTGCTGTTAATGCAGAAGAAAGTGGATATCCTGCGCGTCCATAATGTTGAATTAACTGCTCATTGCAGACGTATTTTAGAGCTTATTTATGAGTAACAAAATCATGCAGCAAGCCATCAAACTTGCTTCACAGGCCGAACAAAAAGGCGAAGTTCCCATTGCTGCAATCATCACGAAAATTGGAAGTGATAACATCGTTGCCGAAGCGTATAATGAAGTGGAACAACAAAATAATGCTATAATGCACGCTGAAATAATTGCCATTACAAAAGCAACAAAGCTCCTCAACAGCAAGTATCTTAGCGACTGTGCAATCTATGTAACGCTGGAACCATGTGCGATGTGCGCACAAGCGCTGGCGCATGTAAAAATCGGAAGGTTATATTATGCCGCAACTGACCCCAAAGGCGGCGGGGTTGAGCATGGGGCCTGTGTTTTCCATCAAAAAACCTGCAATCATCTACCCGAAATTTACAGCGGAATGATGGAGAATGAGTCCCGTCAATTACTCCAAAATTTCTTTCAAAAACGTCGCTGATCAAAAATCAGAAGGTGAACTTTAAATGATAGCCGCGAGTCTGAAAATCCTGCTTCTTAAATAAAGTTTGTGCCCGCACATTATCAGTATAGGTATCAGCTAAAATACACTGACACTTCAAACGCTTCGCCTCTTCTTTAAGCCACTCAATCATGGTGCTTGCAATGCCCTGGCTTCGATATTTCTCATCCACGATCATATTATCAATATGAAGATAACGGCCACAATAAAGCCGCCGCCCCACCCTAAAGCCAGAAATGGCAATGATCTTATCATCTTCAAAAACGGCTATCAGACGATAATCACTTGCCATCATCTCTTTGATATAATCAAGATAGGTTTGCTTCGGCAGATCATATAATTGGAATGCAATAATATGAGTTGCCAATATTTCTGTATCTTTGATGCACTCTTCAATGCGGGTAGACATGAATTAAAAACCTAAGCAGGCGCTAACGTCATTGTCATTTGACGGCCTTCCATTTTTGATTCCTGCTCAACTTTGGCAACTTCTTTCATATCTTCCGCCACTCTCACCATCAGGTCTTTCCCAAGATTATCATGGGTAATCTCACGTCCACGGAAGCGAATGGAAACTTTGACCTTATCTTTATTCTCAATAAATTTTTTCATATGATTGAGCTTAACCCGATAGTCATGGTCGCCAATATTAACACGTAACTTAATCTCCTTAAGCTGCGTTATTTTTTGCTTTTTCTTGGCTTCTTTCTTCTTGCGCTGCGCTTCATAGCGGAACTTGCCATAATCCATGATCTTACAGACAGCTGGGGATGATTGCGGCACAATTTCCACAAGATCCAAACCGGCTTGTTTGGCTTTGTCCTGAGCAAGGCTTAACGGCATCACGCCAAGCATGCCCCCGTCCTCAGCAATCAGGCGAACCGGACTCTTGGTTATTTCGTTATTTATATTGGGAATATTGCTCATAAAGTTGAGCTGCCGGGAAGAGTATCCAACAATGTATCAATGGTCATAATAAGCATATTTCCTTATTTTTTGCTTAGAGGCATCTTTGCCTCCTGCTGCAATAGCTCAATTGCTTCACTTAATGCAAGGATTTCTTGCTTTTGAGAGTCCATACGGCGAATTGCGACTGTTCTTTCTGCCGCTTCGCGTGCTCCCACTGCAATAATCACCGGCACTTTTTGATTGGAGTGCTCCCGAATTTTATAGCTGATTTTTTCATTTCGTAAGTCAGCTTCAGCAATCAAGCCGGCATCCTGCAGCTGCTTTTGCACTTCCACGGCGTAATCATCAAACTCATTAACGATAGGCGCAACCACCACCTGAAGTGGCGCCAGCCAGAGCGGGAACTTACCGGCATAATGTTCAATTAAAATCCCGATAAAGCGCTCCAGCGACCCTAAAATGGCGCGGTGAAGCATCACCGGGCGGTGCTTATTGCCATCTTCACCAATGAAATTAGCATCCAGACGGTCCGGCAATACAAAATCAAGCTGAAGCGTGCCACATTGCCAGCTACGCCCCAGCGTATCTTTCAGGTGAAATTCCAGCTTAGGGCCATAAAACGCGCCCTCATTAGGCTCATAAGTAAATTCCAGCCCTGCCGCAGTTACGGCATCCGCCAGCGCTTTTTCTGCTTTATCCCAGGTTTCATCCGTCCCCGCACGCACATCCGGGCGAGTGGCCAGCTTGACATCCACATCCGTAAAGCCAAGTTGCTCATAGACTTCTTCCAGCAAACGACAAAAATGCTCCGTCTCTTGCGTCACCTGCTCTTCCGTGCAAAAAATATGTGCATCATCCTGCACCATGGCACGCACACGCATTAAGCCATGCAATGCACCACTTGCTTCATTGCGGTGGCACGATCCAAACTCCGCCATCCGCAATGGCAGGTCACGATAGCTTTTTATACCCTGATTGAAAATTTGCACATGGCATGGGCAATTCATCGGCTTGATCGCCAATGTACGCTCATCATCATCCGCCACGGTGAACATGTTCTCACGGAATTTTTCCCAATGCCCTGATTTTTCCCATAATGAACGATCAACAAGAATCGGCGTTCTTACTTCCTGATAACCATTCTCGCGGATTTTATAACGAATATAATTTTCTAATGTTTGATAGAGCCGCCAGCCTTTATCATGCCAGAAAACCTGCCCCACGGCTTCTTCCTGAATGTGGAAAAGATTCATTTGTTGGCCAAGCTTCCGGTGATCGCGCTTTTCAGCCTCCTCAATGCGGGTAAGATAGGCTTGCAAATCCTTCTTATCCGGCCAGCTTGTGCCATAAATACGCTGAAGCTGCACGCCTGCGCTATCACCCCGCCAATAAGCGCCGGAAAGTTTAGTCAATTTGAAGGCCTTGCTTATTTTACCAATATTGGTGACGTGAGGGCCACGGCATAAATCCATAAAGTGATCTTCGCCTTCACCCTGGCGATAAAGGGAAATTTTGCCTTTTTCCGTGGTGTCATCCTCTGCGGCATTCTCAATAATATCGGCCTTATAAGGCTGGCCATGCTCCTTAAAATAAGCAATGGCCTCTTTCCGATCCCACATTTCACGCGCAACCGGCTTGGCCTGATTAATAATCTCCAGCATTTTGGCTTCAATTTTAGGAAGGTCATCCGGTGCAAGGCGATGCTCCATCTCCACGTCATAATAAAAGCCATCGGCAATGGTGGGGCCTATGGCAAGCTTGGCATCCGGCCATAGCTCCTTGACGGCACGCGCCAGCACCTGAGCCGTCGTGCTGTGGCGCATAACCTCCAGCCCTTCGTCATCCTTAACTGTTAAGATGCTGACTGAGGCATGATGATCTATGAGATGTGATAAATCCTTCTGAATACCGTCAACTTTTATGGCGATAGCCGCTTTTGCCAGCCCCGCTCCAATGGATTCGGCAATTTCCAGCCCGGTGACTGGCGCATCATAGGTGCGATGGCTGCCATCCGGCAGGGTAATTGTTATCACTGATGCAGTTGCTGCGGCATTCGTCACGCACTTCTCCATAGGGTTTATCAAAGCATTGGTTTAACCGGAATCTGACGCCTGTCAAGCAATCGGCAATGTAATCAAGTAAATTTATAGCGGCTCATAACCACTGGCAACCAAATGAGGATTTATGATTTTACGAATCTCTGTCCGCGCCTCATCGGATAATGATGCCCTGCCCTTGCCGATGGAATCAGTTGAAATGGGTTTCATAACATTAGCATGGTGTTTTAATGTTGCCACATCCCCAAGCTGCTGCACATGCGTCACGCTGCCAATCATTGCCTCATCATACGGAATATTGAGGAAGCCACATAGCCGCTTTGTTTGAACCTCCGGCTCACGGACAAGGTCTTCATAACGAATTGTCATGCTTTCTTGCGGAAACTTTTTAATATGTTTTCGCGCCGCCTCATTGGCGGCAATCCATCTTCGTGCACAAAACTCGGCATCTGCATGTGATTTCTTCTCAGGCAGGTAAAATAATTTTGAAGCAAATGGCAGCTTTCGAAGCATTCCGGATGCCTGCCCGGCATCCTGCTCAATACCGGATTTCATAAACGAGCCAACCACATCGGCGCCATCTCTTAAAAGGTAAATGTAACGCGCACTGGGAAAGGCCAGGGAAATCTCCTTGAGCCAGAAGGTCAAGTTAGGCGTTTTATCCCCCCATAAAAGTTTTGCCTCCATCTTCCCCATTTTTTGCGCGTGGTAACGGTAAAACGCATCCAGAATAGTTGCAATATTCTGATGTTCTTTGGGTGTTTGATAGAGCTTAACGGCAAGCTCGCTAAGATTTTCAAGTTCAAACGTATGAAATTCAGGGTGATACTCAATGGCGGAAAGGCTGCTTCGAACCAACAAGCGCCACTCCATGTGCTGCATTTGCTTAAACTGCATAATTGCGCGGCCAACCTCATAGTTTTCCGGCGGAATATGAATTTTTTGACTGGCGCAAAGTATCCTGCGAAGCAATGTATTGCCCGACCTTGGCGCACCAATAATAAAGAAAGGCGCGTTAAGAGAGGGGTCATTAAGCTTCTTCCACGCAGAAGGCCAGCACGCACTGGCCAGACTTGCTATGCTTGAAATTATTGCCGGAACTCGCCTCAGATAGATCATAATTTGCCTCTTTTACTCAAAAGATCTTTGATATTTTTTTGATATATCCCACTTGCCAATCCGGTTCGCATATAATGCCAGCCATGCAGCGACCAAACTCCAGCATGCAAGCCAACCACCGGCTTCAGTAATAAAACCATGCCAATATCACGAATGCATTGCCCGATGAAAATAGCGGAGAGTGCGCCAATAATTCCATAATCGTTAGCAAAAAAATAGGTGGCAGGAACAATCCATACAAGCTGAAGACAGCTAAAAATCACAGGAATTTTTTCATGATCCGTCATAATGTAGGCACGTGCAATTGGCCCCGTTGAGGCATCAATAAGATAGGTTCCTGCAATAATAATCATCGGAAGATAAGCCTGAAGATAGTCGCCCCCGGCAATGAACTCAATCAATGGCCGCCCGGCCAGGCATAGCACGACAAAACCAAGCAGCGCCGGAACAAAGGACAGCCAGCATCCAAGGGTAAAAATTTGCTGCAATTCCTCCGTTCTTTTTTCAGAGAAGTTTTGAGAAAGTATCGGCGAAATCACCATCCCCATTGCCCAGGTTGTTAACGAAAGTGGCCGCGCCAAACGCAAGGCGGTTTCTAACATTGCCACCATTGCCGCCCCAAGAACAGGCGCAATTAAGAAGACCGGTAAAAGCATATTCATACTGGCCAGCGCAACTGTAATAAAGATTGCCATGGAGGCCGATCTAAAGGCACGACGCTCTTTCTTCGGTATGGCCATACTATCCTTTGGCGTGTGTTTTCTCCAAAGCACGGCGTAAATCAAAACCACCAACCATGCCGCAGCACATTGCGCTAAAACAATATGCTCCAGATGCACCGCCATATAAAAACGACCAAGGATCAGCCCAAGTATAACAATAAGCGGCAACAAGATATTATCCGGTATCTGGCTTGCTAAATTCAAATTATGAGACCGCAACTGCCCGGCAAATAAACCAATAAATGCATAAGCCGGAAAGCCAAGCGCCGCGATGCTTATCAATGTTTCCGAGAAATTATGAAATAGCAGCCCCTGATATTTTCCGATCACGGCAAGCAGCGAAATTAATGAGGTTATGATCACTATTCTGGCATGATTCAGCAGATCATTTCGGCGGATCAGATGGTCTTTCCCCTCCGCCCTGAATTTAGGCGTATAACGCATAGTGGCATGATCCATCCCCATTGGCCCCAGCATTCTGCCAAACAGCCATGAGGTGTTAATTAATGCATAAAACCCCACCGCTTCTTTTTCAAGCATGCGCACAACCAGCATAAATAACAGCATCTGAAGCAATACGGAACCAATGCGAAGCCCCATCAATGTTGAGAAAGCTCTCAGCAGGTATTTCTTTTGCGTCATATGAAGGATGATGCATTTAGGAAGATGGATATGCGAGAAAAATTGAATTTAAAGAGTTTTAGCAAGCTTTTCGCATCTTAAACTGTTGTTCCGGTTGCTTTATTGCTACATGGCAAACATTCGGAGTGCTCGAAAATTGCCTCCCGCCCGCATTGTTGAGGCACCCCAAAGGCTGTATTTTCTAAGCTAGGCCAGGATCGCCTTCGTATACTTACTGGCAAAAACCACCTAATGGGCGGCATTTTATTGGTGGAGGGTCGGCGATCTCGATCAAACAGAATTCTTGAAGTGATGCAGGATTGGCGGGTGATATTTGAAGTGAGGGCTAGCGAGAAGTTAGCTTGCTAGTTCGTGGAAACGAAGCATAGCTAACCTTCATGAAAATCACAGACCTCGAACCCTACCGCCCCCATATTGATAACTTCGACCTGACCGAAGAGCAGAAATTGGAATTAGTAAATGCGATTGTGCATATTGCACAGGTGGTTTTGGACAGGAAGTTAGGGCAAGCGGCAATCATCAAAACCTATGATTCAGATGATAATTTCTGAACTTCCTCTGATGCCGCTAGAGCTTTTATTGTATCTTGAAGGAGTTTGGAGCTATCCGCTTCATTAGCGACTTTTGCAAATGCTTGAACGAGCTCATAATAAAAGCTTTTGTCTCCAGTGAGTCTATGCCAAAAATCAGCTCCAATTATTACGGGGTAGTGATGGTTATTTTCTACGGCCTTATAATGCCCACTTAATTGATCTCGCTCTCCGTATAAAATGCCAACAATTAAATCATTCACAGTTATTGAGAGGTTATTAGTTCTCGCTAAATTTCGTATGCTTTTAAAATGTGAGTTAATCGTCTCCACGTCATCTTTATTGATTGTATTAGGGCCGGCTTTAAGCTGACAATATTTCTTTTGTGCATCTACTTGATCAATAAATTCAATATCTATTCCTGAAGTTGTGCTTCCAAATGAACCAAGAACATCATTAGTAAAGCGCTGCAAGTTCTGACCAAACGAGGTAGTGATAGATTGCCCTAACACGCGTGGATACACGAGCGCCTTAGCGATACTTTCTGGTGAACTATTGCCAGTAAGAAAATTAGCTAAGTAGGTAACTAGAAATGGATTGATATTGAATTCAGATGGATTTTTTAGCTTAGCTGTATTTTTAATATGATTCTGAGCAAGGACATCTCTAAACCATCCTTGTGCCTTAATTAATATCTCATCTTTTTGCTTCTTGTCTAACATATCACTTTACTTTTTGGAGGACATTATTATAGTAACCATTGTAACGTTTAATAAGGTTTTAGCTCATGGTTACCAATAAATTATATACTGTAGCGCAAGTTGCAGATTTGCTTTCAGTATCAAAACAGACCGTAAGGAATTGGGATAAAAATGGCAAGCTAAAAGCTATTAGGCATCCTATCAATGATTACAGAATGTACCCCGAGAATCAAGTACTTGCGCTAGACAAAGAAGGTTTGTTATCTGAAAAAAATAAGCCGGTTCGCGAAAATCCACTGAGAGAGTATAGTGTGGTAGAGCTATTTGCTGGCGCAGGTGGTTTAGCACTTGGCCTTGAAGCTGCGGGACTAAAATGCGCTTTACTCAACGACAATGATAAACATGCCTGTCAAACGCTTGTGAATAATAGACCGCATTGGAATGTAATTCATGGAGACGTAAGAGAAATAGACTTCTCTCCATATATTGGGGTGGACGTTGTAACAGGTGGGTTCCCGTGCCAGGCCTTTAGTTATGCAGGTAAAAAATTAGGTCTTGAGGATGCGCGTGGCACGCTCTTTTTTGAGTTTGCTCGTGCAGTAAAAACTATCAAGCCGATTATGTGCGTTGGAGAAAATGTACGAGGGCTACTTAAGCATGATGACGGAAAGACTCTTGAGGGAATGGTATCTATTCTTGATGAAATTGGCTATCGAGTTTTACCCCCAAAAGTACTAAAGGCGATTTTCCATAGAGTCCCTCAAAAAAGAGAGCGTCTTTTGATAGTCGGTATTAGAAAGGATGTTGATATAAATTATCATTTTCCACTAGCACACGACCAGCATTACAATGTCAGAGACGCCCTATGTAAGGGACGCCTCTACGATCAAGATGCTCCCCCATCGGAAGGTATGACTTACTCAAAAAGAAAAAGAGAGATTTTAGAACATGTGCCGCAAGGTGGCTACTGGCGAGATTTGCCATTAGATTTGCAAAAAGAATATATGATGAAAAGTTTTTACCTTGGTGGAGGAAAAACTGGAATGGCTAGGCGAATGAGTTGGGATGAGCCAAGTTTAACTTTAACATGCAATCCAGCGCAGAAACAGACAGAGCGTTGTCATCCAGAAGAAACGAGGCCATTTAACGTTCGTGAGTATGCACGCATACAAACATTTCCAGATGATTGGGAGTTTTCGGGTCCAATAACCTCGAAGTACAAACAAATTGGGAACGCCGTTCCCGTGAATATGGCTGAAGAAATAGGCCACACGATCATTAAAGCGCTCAATGATTACTATCGCAAAGAACAGCTTTCGGAGCATCAAAGACTGACACATCATAAAGAACTGGTTTGTGCGTAGGGTGTTCGAACACTTTATATAACTTCTTACAATAGCTTAAATGTTCGAACAAAATGGTGGAGCTAGGCGGGATCGAACCGCCGACCTCTTGCATGCCATGCAAGCGCTCTCCCAGCTGAGCTATAGCCCCTTTAACCCAAAGGTGGTTGCTTATATCATCAATCCGGCAACATGCAAGATGCTAGCGCCCTATGATTTTATCATTTTTGTGGATTTTAAAAGAGTGTTTGCAAGCATTGTTAGAATTACACAGAAAGTGAATGCATAAAAACCAGCATGCACGGAAGCTGACACAATACTATCCAGCTTAAAACTGACCAGCAACAAAGCAATCACAAAAATATCAAGCATCGACCAGTGGCCATATTTTTCCAGAAAAATCACCAGACGACTCTTACCCGAATGCATAAAATAGCTTGAAAGAAACAGCATCAAAATCTTTGCCAGCGGCAAAATAAGGCTAAAAATAGCAATGATCACTGCCAATAAATATTCACCCCTGCCCCATAACTGTGCAACGCTTCCCGGCAAGGTTTGGCTATCATCAAAAAAATAGAATGTTGTGACCGTAATAAATGGCAATAATAGCGACAAACTCCACGCAACCAATGCACCAAAAAGCAATAAACGGGCGATAACGTGCAGCATCATCCCGCCGCTTTTACTTAGTCTTTCTGAGACAGGTTCGACCAAATCCGCTTTTTAGAGAAGTAGAACAATATGGTGAGGATTAATGCAAACAGAATTGCCTTATGCCCCATTTGCTTGCGCGCTTCCATCTCCGGCTCTGCAGCCCATTGCAGGAAGTTCACAACATCACGCGCAATCTGTCCTTCCGTTGCTTCCGTGCCGTCCATATATTCAACCAGACCATCGGATAATTGCGGCGGCATAGCAATTTTACCACCCGGCATATAAGGGTTATAATATTGTCCAGGACGCAAATTAACATCCTCCGCAGCATCTTCATAACCGGTTAGCAAACTGTAAACATAATTAGGACCATCAACGCGCGCTTTGGTTATCAGCGACAGATCTGGCGGGTATGCGCCGCCATTACTTGCACGCGCGGCCTTTTCATTAGGATATGGCGACACAAAACGATCTGACGGCCGCCCCGGACGCTCAAACATATCACCGGAATCATCCGGGCCATCCATCACCATATACTCCGCAGCAATGGCCTTCACTTCGTCTTCGGAAAATCCAATCTGCGTCAAATTACGGTAGCTTTTCAAGTGCATAGAGTGACATGACGAGCAAACCTGCTTATAAACCTGAAACCCACGCTGAATTGACGCCCGATCAAAAGCGCCGAAAAACCCGTCAAACGCCCAATGCATTTGCTTTGGATGCTTCGCATCACCGGCAGCATAAGATATTCCGGCAGAAAGCACCGATAGAAGAAGAAAAAAGGATAGTAAAAAAGTTTTTACAAATGGCATAATAATCCCCTGCCTATGAATTTTTAGCTTGGTACGCTTCATCAATTGACGAAGGCAGCTTTTTAGCCACTTCCACGCGGCTTAAAATTGGAAGCACAATCAGGAAGTATGAAAAATAACAGGCCGTGGCAAATTGTGCCAACATCGTGTTATTGATTCCGAATGTCGTATCATCAGCAGGCTGGCCACCAACATATCCCAACAAGAAGCAGCAAAGAATAAAGAGCCAGTAAAACCACTTGAATTTTGGACGATAGGTACCGCTGCGCACCTTATGCGTATCCAGCCATGGCAAAACAAAAAGGATCATAATCGAGCCAAACATTGCAATGACACCGCCAAGTTTCGCCGGAATTAATACAATATCCGTGAACGGAATACCAATATCAAACGTAATGGCACGAAGAATGGCGTAGAACGGCAGGAAATACCATTCCGGCACAATATGCGCCGGCGTTACCAATGGGTTCGCCGGAATATAGTTATCCGGATGCCCCAGAACATTGGGGTTAAAGAACACAAAATAGAAATAGATGATAAAGAAAATGCCAAATCCAAAGAAATCTTTTACCGTATAATAAGGGTGGAATGGAATGGTATCCTTCTTCGTTTTGGCCTCCACACCCGTTGGGTTGGTTGAGCCATGGATATGCAACGCAACAACATGCAATACAACCAGACCAACCAGCAGCATTGGTAGAAGATAATGCAGCGCAAAGAAGCGATTAAGGGTTGGGTTATCCACTGAAAATCCGCCCCAAAGAAGCTGAACAATGGATGTTCCCAAACCATCCACAACGGCATCCAGCGATGAAAACAGATTAGTAATCACGGTTGCGCCCCAGAAGCTCATCTGCCCCCATGGCAGCACATAACCAAGGAACGCAGACGCCATCATCAACAGGAAAATTACAATACCAAACCACCAAAGCACTTCACGCGGGGGCTTATAGGATCCATAATAGAGGCCACGCGCAATATGCGCATACACCGCCATAAAAAACATTGAAGCTCCAACGGCGTGCATATAACGCAGCAGCCAACCATAGGGAACATCACGCATAATACGCTCAACACTCTCAAACGCATAATCCACATGCGCCGTGTAATTCATAGCCAGAAAAACTCCGGTTAGAATTTGAATAACAAGGCAAACACCAAGAATAGAGCCAAAATTCCAGGCAAAACTAAGGTTTTTTGGCGTGCGGTATTCCCCCTGATGCTTCATAAAGCTGAAAACAGGCAGGCGGTACTCAATCCACCCTTTAATACCGGTATATTCTGTTTTTTGACCTGACATAATATTTACCCAATTTTGATCGTTGTATCATTAAGGAAAGTATATTCCGGCACTGCCATATTTTTAGGCGCAGGCCCTTTGCGAATCCTTCCTGACGTATCATAGTGTGAACCATGGCATGGACAGAACCAGCCGTGATAATCCCCCGCTTCACCCAGCGGAACACAGCCCAGATGCGTGCAAATACCTCCCCCAACCAGCCACTCTTCTTTGCCTTTAATAATACGCTCATTATCAGTTTGAGGATCAGGAAGCTCTGCAACATCAACAGCGTTGGCCGCAGCCACTTCTTCTTGCGTGCGGCGGCGAATAAATACCGGCTTACCACGCCACATTACCGTTACACCCTGCCCGGGCGTTAATGTACTGACGTCCACTTCCGTGGATGATAAAGCCAAAACATCGGCAGCAGGGTTCATTGAATCAATAAAAGGCCATGCGGCAGAGACCGCGCCAATGCCCGCCGTGGCACTTGCAGCCAATGTGATAAAATCCCGCCGTTTAACTTCTGCATTCATTGTATTTGTTTTTTTAGCCATAACCCGTCCAAATTTTTTGACACATACATACAAATATGCAATCCGCAATGCAAGTGCTTGTGATCTTTTGTTTCCACACCAAGCCATTATTGATAGAGGTAGTGTGTTATGTTTAGGATTTTATTCGTTATCTTTCTTTTTTCCAGCACGGCGCTGGCTGCAGAAGTTTCACCTGCACTTGAAAAAAAATGCCGCGAACAGTTTTATAAACAAAACATTGCCGCGGCGGATACTTGCCGTGAGATTCTTGAAACAAACAACACCGAGATGATGAAGCTGCTTGGCGATATGTTCTTTTGGGGATGGGGAGAAAACTGGCCACAAGATTATAAACAAGCGGTGCGCCTTTATAAACGCGCCGCTTCGCGCGGCAATGTTGAGGCTAAATTTGCCGTTGGCGTTATGTACTATGAAGGACGAGGGCTGCCCATTGATTACAGTCTTGCTTTCCGCTGGTTCTTATCTGCATCGCAAGACGGCCACCCGGAAGCGCAAATGAACTTAGCAAATATGTATAATAAAGGTGCCGGCGTCAGCCCCAATGAAGCAGAGGCTTTTGATTGGTATTTGCGCGCCGCTAATCAGGGCGTTCCGGAGGCAATGTATAATGTTGGTAATCGTTATGCACGTGGCCTTGGAACTCAGGCCAACCTGATTGAGGCTTATCGCTGGCATCGCCTTGCTGAAAATAATGGCATTCAGGAATCAGCGGCGACTCTCAAAACATTATCAGAAAATATGACAGCATCTGATCTGGCTCACAGCAGCCAGCTCATTCAGAATTGGAAGCCTGTTAATGAGCAGGAAAATCTATCAAAAAATAATTAAATTCCCAGCGCCTTGCCGGCCGATGCCCCCGCAACGCGGGAAGCAAAGCTTTGATGCTGTTGCATTGAAATAATACGCGCCATTTCCTTGGCAGGCTCGATGACCTTTAGATTAACAATCATTTTTAGCGCCTGCATCGCTCTGGAAACAAACATTGTTTGCAGAGCGATATGCATCACGGACTCAATAAACTGTTTAAATTCTTTGAGGCGAGCCGCCTCAGCTCTAAAAGCCTCCATCAATGGTGAGCCAAATACTTCACGCACATCATCAACCAGCTTTTGAAGTATCGCCGTTGTTTTTTTAGATGAAAGCTCAACATCGCTAACTTTTTCTACCGCCGCTCCAGGTACAGCCTTAATTTCTTCAAGAAATTCCAGGACAGACTCCATCAGCGCCTTTAATGAGTCTTCCGCTTTGCGTGAGTCTTTCTTCGATAAATTATTGGACTGAACAAAATTAATATAACAATCTTCCAGAATATTAACCGATTCATCAATTTGTTCCAGAACCGGAGCCGCAATAATCGCCTGAAAATCAGGATCTGGCGCGGAAGAATCCTCGATTGCATCAATAATATTATCCGCCAAATCATAAAATTTAGCGATTTCGGCATACATCGCTTCATGCTGTTTTTTAGATAATTTTTGCATTTTTAGCCCCTGTTTAGTCCCATATTCTTTACCCATTCTAACAAAAAGACTTTAATAAACCGTTAAGCAATGCCCTGATTATTCAACCGTGACGGACTTAGCCAGATTGCGCGGCTGATCCACATCCGTCCCTTTTGCCACGGCAACATGGTATGCCAAAAGCTGGATGGGCACAGCGTAAAGTATCGGCGCTAAGAAACTTGCCAGCTCCTTTGATGCAAATGAAGGAATCGTAATCGCCTCCTCAATAACATCACTCAATGCCGCCACACCGGCCTCATCACTAATCAGGATAATACGCCCGCCACGCGCCGCCACTTCACGGATATTAGAGGCAGTTTTTTCAAATAACTGATCCGATGGCGCAATCGCAATCACCGGCACATCCTCATCCACCAATGCAATGGGGCCGTGCTTTAACTCCCCTGCAGCGGCGGCCTCCGCATGAATATAGGAAATTTCCTTAAGCTTTAACGCACCTTCCATGGCAATCGGGAAAGAAACGCCACGCCCAATATAGAGGATATCCTGTGCTAATGAGATTTCCTGCGCCAAATCCTCAATCATGCCATCATGCTGAAGCACCGTTGCCATACGAGACGGCACCTCACCCAGCGCTTCCATATAATTCTGCATCTGCTGCGCCGTTAATTTTCCCGATTCTCTGGCAAGTTTCAGGGTAAAGAGCGCCAACGCCACCAATTGCGTTGTGAATGCCTTGGTTGAGGCAACGCCAATTTCCGGCCCGGAATAAGTAGGCAACACCAGATCGGCTTCACGTGCCATTGAACTTTGCGTCACATTAACCACCGCCACGCAGTGCTGCCCCTGCGACTTAGCATAACGCATCGCCGCAAGCGTATCTGCGGTTTCTCCGGACTGAGAAACAAATATCGCCACGCCGCCCTTTTCAAGAGGCGCCCCACGATAGCGGAATTCCGAAGCAATATCACAATCCACAGGAATTTTTGCTACGGATTCGCACCAATAACGCGCCACACAGGCCGCATAATAGGATGTTCCACATGCCACCATCGTAACCCGTGAAATTACCGACAAATCGAACGGAACCGGCGGCAATGTTACGTCACCGGCGGCGGAATTTCCATATGCACGCAGCACATTGCCCACCACTCCCGGCTGTTCATAGATTTCTTTGAGCATAAAGTGGCGGTAATTTTCTTTGCCGATGCTGATATTCGCTATCGTTGCCACTTCAATCGGACGGCTGACGGACTTACCGGCGCTATCCAATATCGTCACGCCATCTTTACGAATATAGGCAATATCTCCCTCTTCAAGATATGAGATTGAATTTGTCAGGTGAATAAGCGCCATCGCATCCGACCCCAAATAGAATTCATGCTGACGCTCCCCCATCCCATAACCCAGCGCCAGCGGCGAACCGTGCCGTGCCGCAATCAACATTTTCTCATCGCCATTATAGATAATGCCCAAAGCATAGGCTCCTTCCAGCCGGGAAATTGCCTTTTGAGCTGCCATTTCAATTGCATCTCCGGATTCAAGATAATGGGTAATTAACTGAGGGATCACTTCCGTATCCGTATCCGTATTGAACTGCACTCCCTGAGACTCAAGCTCCGCCCTCAGCATAGCAAAATTTTCAATAATACCATTATGCACCACCGCCACCTTCTCCGTGGCATGCGGATGGGCATTTTTTTCAATGGGCGCACCGTGCGTTGCCCAGCGCGTATGGCCAATACCAACATTTCCTAAAATAGGCTGTTCCAGAGCAAGCTTTTCAAGCTTACTGATTTTTCCTTCAGCACGGCGACGATGAATTTTTCCTTCAAATATCGTTGCAATCCCTGCCGAGTCATACCCGCGATACTCCAAACGCCGCAAGCCGTCAATCAGCCCTTCCGAAACTGCCTCATTACTGAGAATGCCAATAATACCGCACATATAATCCCTCTCATCTTAAGATAACATCAATGCCCCGTCAGGCCAGTGGCAAACAGCATTTAAACCATCTATAAGAAAATGCATGGAAGAATTGATGCATTGGTGCAGCGTAGACCGCCTAATGATGCCCGTGGCCGAAGCGACGCTACCAATAACAGATCGCGGCCTTATGTTTGGCGATGGAGTTTTTGAGACATTACGCGTCACTCGCGGCCTGCTGCCACACTGGCATCACCATTGGCAACGCCTTGAATCCGGCCTAAGAAGCCTGAAATTCCCTGCCACCCACTTGCCGGAGGAAGATCAGCTGAAGCATGACTGCCGTGAGCTGATCAAAAAAAATAATTGCGAGGACGGGCTTTTGCGGCTTGCCATCACTCGTGGCAGCGGCAGTCTGGGCTACCTTCCAACACATACGGGCAAAAGCCGCCATCTTATTACCATGCGCGCCCTTCCCATCGCGCCTAAATCACCAATCAGTCTCATGCAAAGCAGTTACTGCCGCCCGCCCCAGCCGGCCTTCCCAGCCGGGGTAAAAGCCTTAAGCAGCATAAATTTGGTGCTGGCAAAAATGGAGGCGCATGAACATCAATGCTTTGATGCGATCATGCTCAATTCGCGGGGTTTTGTGAGCGAGTGTAGCTCCGGCAATTTTTTCTGGATTAAAGACCATATTATCCACACCCCCGCACTCACATCCGATTGCCTGCCCGGCATCACAAGAAAGCTGGTGATTGAGGCCGCTTCACAGCTCAAAATTCCTCTTCACGAAGGAAATTACCCGATTGAACATGTTCACGCCGCCGATGCCGCCTTTTATACCAACACCGGGTTTGGCATCCTTCCGGTAAAACAATTGCACAAAAAATGCTTCACTGAACATGCAATTATCTCTTCTTTATCTGAATATTATTTAAATTTACTAATCTGATACATGAAACTATATCAAACACTTGCATGGCACGACCCACTTCACACTGCGGAGCTTCTTCTGCAAGGCGAGGAGCATGATTTTACTTTTCTCCACACCTCGATGGAGTCAAAGGATGAAGTGCCGCGCTCCATCTTAGCGCTTCACCCGCTGGAGACCCTTGCCACTAACGACTGGAGCAAGCTTCAGGACAAACTTTCCACCGGCAAAAGGCAGGAAACAAATGCATGGTTTGGCACAATCAATTATGAAGCGCGAAGGGAAAGCCTGCTGCCATTTTATGCCAGGAAGCAAGAATATTCATTGAATAACAAGACACTGAATTTTACTCGATACGGGCTGCTACTTATCTGGAATCATCATCAGCAAAAGCTTTTTTGCTATTGCGAGGAGGCTGATCTTGCAGATTTAACCGTTGAGAAAATTACAGCCACCTCACATAAACATAAGGAGCATATATCAAACACGGCAATGCCGGCCATTAACAACATCAGCAGCAATGACAGTAACGATGAGTATCTGAAGAAAGTTGAGGCAATTATTGAAGGCATCCACGCCGGAGAGATGTATCAAACAAACCTAACACGCAAGTTTTATGGTCATTTTGCGGCGAAACCCCCCATCTTCAAAACATTTAGGAGGTTAACACAGGAAAGCCCCGCCCCTTACAGCGCCCTCATCAAACAAGGGCAAACCTATATCCTCTCTTCAAGCCCTGAGCTTTTTCTGAAATGCGATGCTGACGGGCATCTTCTTGCTCTGCCAATTAAGGGTTCCTGCCCGCGAGAAAAGGATGAACATGCCGATCTAAAAGTGCGGCAAACTTTGCTTTCATCTGAAAAAAATCGCGCGGAAAACCTGATGATTGTTGACTTGATGCGCAATGATCTTAGTCAAAGCTGCGAGTTTGGCACCGTTAACACGCCGGAACTTTTTCGGCTTACAAGCTATGAGACGATTCACCATCTTTCCTCCCTCATTACAGGCAAACTTGCCGAAGGAAAAACTGCATTGGATGCGGTTGAAAACTGCTTTCCTCCCGGGTCAATGACAGGAGCGCCAAAAATCAAAGCCATGGAATGGATTGACCGGCTGGAGAATGCTCCTCGCGGCATTTATAGCGGCGCGATCGGATGGTTCGGAGGTGATGGCTCATGCCAGCTTTCCGTCATTATCAGGACATTATTAATTCAGGACACATATTTTGAATTTCAAGTGGGCGGCGGTATCGTTGCAGATTCCGACCCGGTCGATGAATGGCAGGAAACCCTGACCAAGGCGCGTGGCATCTGCAATACACTTGAGATTGATTCTTATTTGCTAAGGCAATTGTAATATAGGCATTTCTTTTTGCATAAATGCTTGTATTTCATTCGGGATGAATTATCTCAAACACATTGATAACTAAACTAACCAGAGGCGCAATTATGACTTTTGAACTCCCAGAACTTCCCTACGCACAAAATGCACTTGAACCCCATATTTCCGCTCAAACATTGAGCTTTCATCATGGTAAACACCATAAAGCCTATGTGGATAATCTGAATAATTTGCTCAGCAACAGCCCGTTAGCCGGCAAATCTCTGGAAGAAATTGTCAAAGCAACGGCCAATGACAAAGAAAAACAAGGCATTTTTAATAATGCGGCACAGGTCTGGAACCATACATTCTACTGGCATTCCATGAAACCCAATGGCGGCGGCGCTCCTGGCGGAAAATTGGCCGACGCGATCACTCAGGCATTTGGTAGCTTTGATAGTTTTAAAGAGCAGTTTGCTCAGGCCGGCGCCACGCAATTTGGCAGCGGCTGGGCGTGGCTGGTGGCGGATGCCAACGGCGCACTGGCTATTCGCAAAACACCCAATGCCGAAACACCACTGACCAATGGTGAAACGCCGCTCATAACGATGGATGTTTGGGAACATGCCTATTATCTGGATTTCCAGAATGCTCGCCCCAAATACATGAATACATTCCTTGAAAGTCTTGTGAATTGGGATTTTGCCGCACAAAATTTTGAAAATGTAGTATAGCAATTGATGAAGGCACTGCTAAAGCGGAGGCTAACTCTGGCCTAGCAGTGCCTTCACAGATTCTACATTCATTTCACCCACAAAATGCCGGATGAGCTTTCCATTCTGAAAAAAGAAATATTCAGGCGTGCCCGTAATGCCAAAATAAACACCGGCAATACCCTTTTTATCGAATAAAACTTCATCAAATGGCTGACCATGTTGAGCGTGAAATACGGCAAGCTTCTTTTCATTATCCCGCCATGCAATACCAAGCATTTCAATGTTTTCTGCCTTCAAAGCAGTAAGTTTTTGCATTGCCTGCCCACAGGTTACACACCATGAGGCATAAAAAGAAATCAATAGATTCGGCGTTTCTAAAATAATTTCTGAAAGCGGCTTTGATTGCTTGCCACCCTCCCAGGAAGGCAGCTGAAATGTTAATGCATTCATTTGAAGCTGAGGCTCCGCAGGCGTCAACACCCCCTTATTTTCCGCCTGACGCTGCACAATCAAAGCAGAAAATCCGGCAAGGCCAACAAAAAGCACCCCAAACGCAGCAAAACTAATCCAGCGCACCATCCGCCCCCCTTCTTTTAGCGAACAATGCCACCACACCCGCCAATGCCATCAGCGCTGCAGAAAGCCATATCCACGCCACCGCCACGCGCACATAAAACCTGACAGAAAGCCCCTCTCCCGTTGAATCCTGCCCTATGGCCAAGTAATAATCCCGCCATAAACCATAAACCAGCGCCGCCTCCGTTGTGGCTTCTCCTTCCGGAAAATAACGCCGCAGCTCCGGCGTTAACTCCACCGCGCCCGCCTGAGAACCCTCCAGCATGAACACCGCCTGCCGTGCAATATAATTATCCTTCTGAAGATACTTAATGGCTTCAAGCTTAAGGCTTAGTTCCTGAAAATCTCTTACATCACCCACCTGCATCACCTGCTCTTGTTTCAGGGAAAAAGCGGCATTCGCCACAATAGCAATCAGCAATATTCCAAACCCAACATGCCCCAATGTTATCGCCGCCATTTTGAGAGTTGGCGCATTTGATCCGGCCTGGTTGCGCCATTTTTTGACAAAAATTATGATAGTCTGCAACAGCATTGCCATCGCCAGCCCGGCAACAACTGAGCTTAACACCGCCTTTGTTAAACCATAGAAGATGGCCGCAAAAAATACTCCCATGCAGCAAAAGATGCCCAACGACCACCGCCGGCGTTTCAGGCCACCAACCCAGCGCGAATGGTGCGCAAGCGCCATCATCGGCAATAATGCAATACTCAGCCCCGCCATCATTAAATTATAATAAACAGGGCCCACACTCACCGCTTGCTGGCTCAACAGCTCCGTTGCCAAAGGATAAAAAAGCCCCAACGCAACAACGAAAATTGCAATCACCATGATAATATTATTATAGCCAATCAATAGCTCCCGTGAAGGCGCAGCTCCGGCATGCCCACCGCCCCCTATTACCTTACTGATGAAGCGCAGACAGGCCAGAAAAACAACCAGCATAAGCCACCCGCATATCGCCAATATGGCTAAACCTCTTTGTGGTGAAAGGGCAAAACTATGAACGGAGTTTAACAGCCCTGAGCGCACCAGAAAAAAACCGAACAGGCACAATAAAAAAGACAAAACGGAGAGAATGAATGTCCAGTATGCATATGTTCCGCGCACAGCGGTCACACGTGCGCTATGCAGCAGCGCCGTGGCGCAAAGCCATGGCAAAAGCGAAACATTTTCCACCGGATCCCAGAACCAAAAACCCCCCCAGCCCAGTTCACGATATGCCCACCATGAGCCAAGCGCGATACCAATCGTCAAAAAAATCCACGCTAACAAAGCATAATGATGAATGAGGCGGGCAAGTTTTTTGATCTCCACCTGCGAGGAAAATAAACCATAAAGTGCATAAGAAAATGGCACCGCCAATAACGCATACCCTATGTAAAGAATGGGCGGATGTATTGCCAGGCCAATATCCTGCAACAGAGGGTTTAGCCCCACACCCTCTTCCGGCGGCGGCAGCAACTGAATAAAAGGCGAGGAAAACACCGCCAGATAAATAAGAATAAGCCAGATTATATGCTGAAAAATAAGTGCCACAGCAGCAATCCGGCAACTTCTTATGGCGAAGAAATAAACCAAACTCAAAATGAGCGTAAAAAGCAGCATGGAGCCCTCATGATTGCCCCAACTGCCTGTAAGCTTATACAATAATGGCTTCATGCTGTGTGAATTTTGATAGACATTCTCAATTTCAAAATCAGAAATGCCATAGCCAAGAATTAACACGCCCATAGCAAGGCAAAGTAATAATGTCGTATATTGCCCGGCATGCTTTGTCATCGCCCCCCAATATGGGCGTTTAAGCACAAACCCAATCACCGGAAAAAGCAGCAAAATAAGCGGTGTTAAAATTGCCCCCTGCCCTAGATGCACAAGCCCCATCATGGCTGATTCACCTGCAAATTGCCGGCGCTTTTCTTTGTATCAAGCCGCTGCATTTCAGGCGGCTTATACGTCTCATCATGCTTGGTCAGCAATCTATCGGCATTCAATCCATAGCGCTCCTGCTCACTTGCAATTACGCCTTCAGCAACAACACCCTGCCCTTCACGAAACATTGGCGGCAAAATACCGTCATACGAAACTAAAATTTCCTCTTCAGAATCCTCAAGGATAAATTGGGTTTTAATGCCATCTTTACGGATTGTTTCCGGCTGAACATAGCCGCCGATACGCACTTTTTGCCCATCCATTAATTTTCCGGAAGCAAAGCCTGCACTTAGCTCCGATGGTGCGTAAAAAAACACAACCTGATCCTTAAAAAAGTTAAGAATCAGCATCAATCCAAATGACATCAACAGCAGGGATGCCAGAACCACAAAAAGTCGTTTTGTTTTTGGCTTCATTACGAATGTATCTGAGGGGTTCCAACCCCTTCAACATCTTTTTTTCGCGCTTTGGTTTTTTGATGCGCCGCCACCGTCTGAATAATCAGCCCGCCCAGCATCAAAGCCCAAAAAACATAGATAAGCCCAAGATAGAAACTATAGTTTTCCGCCGTTGCCACATATGATTCCATGCCAAACCTTCTAAGGCAAACAATGGATATTCACAATATAATCTGACGCTTCATTGACCAAATCTTGCTCCTCACGCGGAATAACCGTAAAAATCTGATCATAATGAACGAAATGTTGGTCTAAAAATTTCTTAATAATCGGCATGGATACTGCCAGATCCGTTTGCGCGATAGGTATTCCCGCATGCGTGTAGCGCGTTAGCTTTGCCGTGACCACGCCAATAACATTTCCTTGCCGGTCTAATAAAGGGCCGCCACTATTACCCTGCCGAATGGAACTTTCAAACTGCACCCAGTGCTCTTCGCCATTCGGGCCCACATCATTGACAATTTCAGAGGCAACAAAGTGATGCTTACGACTGATCCCACGCTCCTCCGGATAGCCAACGGTCAGCACCTTATCGCCAGCCTTGAGATAACGATTATAGCGGAGTTTGGCTGTATAATTTGAACGTTCCGGCATCCGCAATAAAGCCAGGTCATAATTTTCATCCAGATGCTTTAGCGCAACATTCTGATTTTGTATCCGGTCACCCTGAACATTAATCACGGAGCAAGCTTCCACCACATGCTTGTTGGTTAAGATATAACCCTGTGAATTTACAACAAATCCCGTGCCGGAAATAATATCCTGCGCGTGGCATATCCCACTTAAAAAAAAGGATAATATAAACCCGGCTATAAATTTTCTTTTCTGATTATAAAAATAGAGCATTTTTTACTTGTATCATGAAACACATCGGAGAATAACTACTGTATGTCCCTTGGTCGAAAATCGTTGCAAATAATTAATATTTAGTTAAAATATAATATGTTCTCCTTTAAGGCAGCCACTGTGCGAAATTTATCCATAGGGCTTGTTTTGACTCAAATAGCAGTCTCTTTTCTACTGATATTATTTACACACTCAGCTTATGCCGACCGTACTGACTGCCTTTATCTTGATCAGGACGTCGCGGTTGAGCGCCCATGCGAGGAAGCCCAGGGAACTGGAGTTTTTAACCTCACAGCCACAAAATTTACCGATCCGGAACATGCCAATCAGGTGGTTGGCTGGAAGCAAAATGAACCTTATGTTGACCCAAAAAGCTGTACGATTTGCCGTTTCACACCCAATGCTAATGATAAAGATCCCTTTATCTCAGCCGCACCCGTAGAAAGATGGTATAAGCAGCCGCCGCCGGAGGGGTTTTCGCAATGGCTTCCCTCTCACTTTATGGTCTCCGGCAAAAGTGGCTGGAGTGATACAGAAAATTTAGGACGTGGTGGCAACCAGAATGATGACTTAAAACGCTATCAGTATTATGCCCCGGATCAAATGGAAACTCTGGGCTGCAAGCCCTGTGAATATGCCAAAAAATGGTATTTAGGCGAACAGCACCCGGAACCGCCACCGGCTGATTTCAAAATCTGCACTAGCAACCCACATCGCTGTGAAGGCGGCGGTGGCGGCAACAACCAAAACAACACCTGCTTTGGGCTCAATGATTCTGACCCAAATGTGGCACCGCCAATTGAGGGTCATTGCTCCGGCATTAACGGTGTTTCTAAAAAACATATTGTTTATATCTGCAATTCCATCAGCGCTTGCGAAGATCGACCGGATCAAATGGATTTTGGGCCGATTGATATTGATGGTGAGGCAACCTACCCGCCGGTAACCACCAACCAAACAACAGGAGAACGCACCACAAATTACAATCAATGCGGCCCATGCTTTGATCCGGCACGCAATTCTCACGCACATGAAATTCGTACCACAAACAATAGCAATATTTTTCAACCCTATAATGAAAGCAATGAGGATCACCCACAGTGGAAATATTATGCCACGGATGAACTTCCAACCGTGAGCGGTTGCGTAAAAAACCCTAATTGGGTTGACCCGGTTCCTGGGGATGGCATCTATGATGAATACACGGCAGCAGCAAGCATCTGCAACACTTCAATCAATACAGATAGCGTTCCCGGTGGCGAAGGTGGCGATAACAGCACCACATTACTACCTAACAAACACTGGCGTGGCGGCTGCGGCAGCGGCATGTTCTTTGAAGATAATGACGATATCTGGCCAAGCCGCACCGGCTGTTATAACCCCGAAGAACGCTTCGCCTATGTTGCAGGAGCCTATGCCAGCGTTCCTGAATTGCGCAATATGCCGGGCGTTTTAAAATCAAAACAAGCCGGCGCTTATGATGGAGATGTGCCTTTCTTTAAGCAAGAAATTGTTGATAAATACACAACTAGCAATAACTTTTCGAGTGACGACATCGTTGGCGGGCGGCCAAGGGACGACCTCCTCGTTCTCAACCCACTCTGCCTCTATAATGCGGAAATAGGCTTTTCTGACCGCCGCGTGGGCGGCATTGGCAATATTATTCAATGCCTGAATAATGACTATAACGATGATATGGCCGATATTTGCCGCGGCTTCTGGTGTCAGGCAGGTAAATATAATTCACCACGCTGGGCATGGAATGCAAAAGATAGTTGCTGGAAACGCAGCCTGATAGATACGAATGTTCGCGCACCTAATGGCTATTGCGAGAAAAACAGGCGTGCATCTTACGAACACTGGATGCCACTTGCCATCACAACACCCAGCGATTTGCGTGGCAATCGCATTAATCGCAGCCAAGACCCAAACAACCCAACGGAAGAATTTTTATTTGGCCGCCAAATGGGAATCCCACTCACCGGCACGCCTTATGCCAATCTTTATGGCGACCTTGGCGAATATGGCTTCCATACTGACGGCGCCAATATCATTCGCAAAGGTGATGAGATTTTAACGAATAAAAACTCATCGCTGCGCCTTTCCAAAGAATGGAATTACAACCCAAGTAACATTTATAATCATGAAGATTTAGAAGATGATAATGGCACTCGATACGATATTCTTGGGGGAAGTGTTCCAACGGACGAACAGTTAAAACTCGTGTTAGACCCCTCAAATATGGGGATGAGAGCTAAATACACTGAATGCGTTAAAATACAGATTGAAGAATACGCTCATCTGGGAGATTGTGGGCGGATTATTCTGGATGGCGCATCAGAAGCCGTCGATCAAAGCCACTGCCAATGGGTTGTCCAAAAGGAAGAGAAAAAACCTCCGCATCCAATGCGCGGCTTACGCTCAGAGGCCTTTGATTATGAAAATTTCATCTCCTCCGGCTGGGTTCCAACAGCTGCCCTTCTGGGCGGAAGCCCGGATATCTGCGAAAGGCCACTTCTGCGCGGGGATGGCCTTGGCCCCACCGGAGACCCCTCTTTTAACGGCATTGGTTCGGTTAATAAAAAACTATCGGATCAGATCGCAACAGGCTCACGCGATGATTCCGGCAAACGTGGGTTAGACTTCTCAAAACGTGGCTGCCCAACCATTTCGCCGCATAATCTCTGGCCAACGGAATTCAGCAAAGAATGCAACATGAATGTGGGCGCATCTTTCCTGACCAATCCTCTTGAAGCGGCTCTGAATGGCCCGGCCGGAGCCATCGTCCGCTTGCTTGCAAATGTTCTAACCAAAGACACGGATGAAATGGCGCAACAAACGGGAACAGGGCTCCCGGCATCGCCGGAGGATTTAGGCGCCTTTGGCAGCGGAAAAAGCTTTATGACAACCAAAATTGGAGATATTCGTTCAATTGTTACGCTTAAGCCCCCCATACCCATGGTGCGAATTTTTACTAACCACCCACCTAAAGTGCAAACATCCAATTTTAGCCCGCTTCAGCTTTTACCCTCGGAAGGCTGGTTACTGGAATCCGGCGGCTTACCTGTTGGCTTCATGCCACATTGGGATCCGGGCGGAAGCCCAAATGCACCCTTTTGGGTGTCATCAAGTTTTTGCCCGGCGGATGATCAAAATTGCCTAAAAATTCCAACAGGCTTCCCTATCTTTCCTATTTCACTCATTGATAATGGAAGTGATTCTGAGATTGCATCAAGCCCGGATCGAAAGCTAACCGGCTTCCCAGGCGCGCAGCGTGACTGGATTGATTACTCCTTCCCTGCACGTAACTGCCTGCATGAGGTCTTTACCGATGCCATGGGCGAAACACCGGATTTTCCAATTGCTCAATTTATCAGCGATACAATTGAAGCTCAGCAGCAAAAAGCTGCGGAACGTGATGCAAGGGAAACTTCCATTAGGCAAAGCGACCCTGGCATCTCCGATGCTGATTTAAAAACTCAGGCAGATGCTCAGGAAAAAGCCGATGAAATTGCCAATTGCGCTCCGGCAGATGTCACCTACGCTCAAAATGTTCAATGTCAGGATGCCTCCGGTAATGAAGTTGCGGATGTAGATTGCGGCATCAATTACAGAAATATGGTGAAGCAGGGTGAAACTGAAATTTATGATTGCGGTGAAACGGCATCGGATAATGGTGGCCGCCAATGCATGGGCTGCTTGGCCGCCGGCGGCGCACGGTGCGTTCAAAGTGCTGGTACAGCAGATTCTTGCGGCACACCACCGCAAAAACTCTTCGGCTTCACTTTTTCCGTGGCTTTGGACGGCAGCGAAATAAGAAAATACACCTTTATACCAAATGTTCCCTATATTTTAGCTGGGGTAATAGGAAACTACACACCGCAATGGTGTGCTTTCCAGCTTCCGCTTGATCCTTATCATGTGGGTGTCGAAAAAACCCTTTCCAACTATAACCCCGTTGCGCTTTATTCACATATTAATAGAAAAATGGATAGTGGCACCGGTCGCTCGGATAAAAATATGCGCCTTGAGTTCCAGAAAGTGGAGCGCATTCGCAATGGGTGCGGCCCCTTCTCCCAACGTGCCACATGGATTGAAGATCCAAATGTCGGACTGTCGAAATTCTTAACTGAAGAAGACCCCGTCAATGAGCCGGTACGAAGCAGGTGCCAAAACTGGCGGGGATATCTTGCCAAAAATGTGGGTGCTAACCCTAAAATTGTTTCCTGGCGTTTGCCGCGTTTTGATTATGAATTCCTTAAAGCTTTCATTGAATGTACGGGGCCATATAAAAATGCTCAAAGCGCGGATTTAGTCTGTGACACGCGCGGTTCTCCACTGGCATGTTTAACAAATGTTGTCGCTGACCTTGCCGGTGGCGCCATACCAGAACCAAACTGCCCGCCAAACCCACCACTAGCTTATGATTATATTGATCTTGGCAGTGCCGCCACCGTTGTACCCGGCGCTACAAATGGCGCAAAAAATGCAATCATGAGCAAGCTTAACGGGATAGCAAATACTATTGGGGGCATCCCGGTATTGGGTAATATTTTAGATAAATGTGGCCTAGGTAATAGTGGCTTCAGCCTTGGCAATTTACAGAAATGTTATTGCCTGGGTAAAAACGCCGTAGCAGCAACCAAGGCCGTTACAACCATGGTAGAATCTATTGAATGCGAAGATGTTGAAGATCCTGAAAATCCACCGGCAATGATTCAAAAATGCAAGCCAGGTCTTGAGACATTAACATCAGGTATGCAATTGGCCGGCGCGGTCAGCAGCGGCTTGAAATGCAAAAAACATGGTAACAATACACCGGAACGATTACTGGCGGGAATGGCGCGAAGAATTAATGGCGAATGTTATACAACTAACCTCACGGTTTCGGCACTTTTTTCTCTCTGCGCTGTAACTCCGATGCCTTTCTGCAAAGCTGATATGACAAAAAATTATAGGATAGCAGCGGAGCTTGTTGCCGCAGCCGATGATTGCACCGCCCCAATGCAATCCCAGTTCTATAAAAAAGTCAATGAACCTTACGGCTTCTGGTGCAGCTGCCCGGATGATGTTTTACGCACAACGCAATGCCGTGAAGATCTCTGCACCTGTGAGCAGGCCGTGATGATCACCGGCCTCTATCCCGGCTCCCGCCCTGCTGCCGTATGCCGTGATTATGGCCCCTTCTACCGTTGGCTGAAATGTTATTATCAGGCACGCGCCAAGGCATGCCCGGTTCTGTTCAGGGATATTTCCTCTGGCATTGCTCCATCACGTACATTATTGACGAATTAGGTTTGGAAGCATGATAAAAAAATTAAAAAACACACGTAAAACTAAAAAAAGCAGATTGATAATCGCTTTTGTTTCTGTGTGCTTTTTACTGTCACAACAGCTTGTTTTGCACGCGCAAGCACAACAAGTAATACAAATTCAAGAAATCCCGGATAATTGCTCCAACTCGGCTAATTACCCTCCCGGGGCATATGAATTTGGCAGCAGCGCTGATTTGGCAGATGAATCTTTATTTCCTCTTGGTGATTGCTGGCATAGTAATGAGCTTGCCGCTGCATTGCATGCAGATTCTACAACCAATCCACGTACGCTAAGCAACTGCACAACTTATGTAGAACCAGTTTCATGCCCTCCCGGAGAAACATTAACGGATGTTATTTTTACGCACACGCATGCCATGATGGATCGCTGCCAAGATGTCAGGCAACAGGGTGAACAATATCCGGACTATCGGTGCTATGGTAATTGGCAAACATGCACTGACCCGCATAATAATAGCCATAACGAGAACCACCAACATACATTTAAGGTGTGCGTGCCATCATCTCAAAGGTGTGATGATCCCGGGATAGATTGCTGTGATGCACAAGGTGACCCAGCCAATGGCACGCCACATCAATCATGTTACGGCGTTGATAACCTCAACCCCTGCTGGGATTATCAGTTAGGCACCTATAATAGCAATGATGCATGCCACGAATGCGAGGTCTTCGAAGCGCCGGCCGCTGGCCAGACATTTCAGGAATGCACCAAACAGGTTGTTAGCTCAAACATTAACGCACCCGGCGTGATGACAACCACGATTGGCGGCCAGACAGTATATTACTATGATACTTACCCCGCCGACGGCAATGGAAGTTACGATGCCGCACTGCCAAGCACCGACCCAACAATTAATCCTAATGCCAAATTAGATAGTAACACAGGGCTATATTACAGCGATGATGATAACGATAATGTTTGGGATAAAACTGCTAACGGTGACCCAACTGATGAACCAGAAATTGTTGTTGAGATGATTGGGGATACGCTTGTTCCTCCCAGCGGTCCGGGCCTTGGCAATGGTACGTCCGACGCCGCAACGGGCATTCAGGAGGGTGAAACCTCTCAGAGCGTCTGCCCGGATTGCTCTTATGGTGATGCCTTCCGCTACCAGCAATGCATTACCTTTTCACCCTGCGCCACCAGCCCAAACACCGCACCAGCAACTCCGTCACCGGTTACACCGGCTATTCCCGTTATTGATTATGGTGGTGGTGGTATCTGCACCGGCGACAATTCTGCTTTCTCAGATATTACATTTACAATGGAAGGGTATAATATCCGCTGGGCGGCGGATGCGCCTAATATTCTGGCTCGCCTGCCGGTTCCTTTCGAATCGGCCGGTTATGGCTATAAGCACGAAGATTTTGTCTTTATGTCTCAGGTGCGCGAATTAGGCTTCCCTTATCTGGAGCCAACCATTCCATTTACTGAGTCACAATTTGTACTTCCTCCAACTGCGCCATCAAATTTAAGTGGACGTCAAAGATTTGATACCAGTTCCGCCGCCGCCTACCCTTATCTGGATCTTGAATCCGCCACCCCGGCCGGCATCAATCTCAATCCCAACCCTTATAAAACCATTCAGCGCGGTGCTGACCCTTTTGTTTATGAAACGATTCAACTGGATAACAGCACCCCTCCCGCGCCAATATCTGCTTCCGTTACAGATGCCGCCGCTGGTAATATTATTACATTACGTAGTGCAGAACCACGCGACCGTGGCAATATACGCAATGAATATGCCAGAGGCAGGCTGGAACAGGAAAATACGGATTATTTTCTACTTCTTGCAGAGCTTAAAGTGGTTGAATTCAATTTAGCTCGGCTCAAGCAAACACCCCCCCAACCCATGCTGTCTCCGGTAGAACGCTCCCATATCAGAGCGGTGATTCGTAAAGAAGTGCTGTCCCGGCTGGTTACAAGCACCCTCTATTCCGTTGACCATCTTCTGGGCGAAGTTTTTAATAATAATACAATCGACAACCTGAAAGAGCGTTATAAAAATGATATCGATATTACAAACCTTCTGAATGCCCTTAAGACGGCAAATTCCAACACCACAACTCCGCCCGCTGCCGATTCAAATGCCCGCCTTGCTGCATGGGATAATTTTTCATCCAACCCATCATTATCTAATGATAATAAACGCCGGGCTCTTATCGCCCAACGTACCTTGCTGGGATTAATGACTCAGCGGCGTGGCATTAACAGCGGCAACCTGTCGGGCGATGCTGATGTGCTTAATACACAGGATTGGCAATATGGTCAGGGGCTTCGCGCTGCCTCACTTGGCTTCCGCGATCATAGTGACCCAACAGGGCCAACGCGTGATGAACCCAATCTGCGCTCGCAGGAGGCTATCGTTGGCGCACGCGGGTGTGATATTGGCGGCTGGTATGAGTTAATGCTGTATCAGCTGCGTTGTATCCAATGGTTCAAGCTGAATTGCATTTGTGATTATGAAAAAACCTTTATGATTGGCTCCGCTGAAAGCTATGTTTTAACGGCTGCCGGCGCCTCCTTTGATGCGATTCGCCCCTACATTGATGATAGCAGCGGCAAAGAAGAAATAAGAATGCAGCAATCAACTATCGTCTGGCCACTGATGTGGAAAGGAAGTGCCGGCCCTTATTATGGCATGTGGCAAAGCACTTCAAACACCTGGTCGGCACACAGGCCGGAGCATGTGCCGAATTCCACAACCGCTTCGCTTAACACCCCCTCTATCAGCCTCAGCCCACGTTTATGGGATAGGAATAATGAGGGGGTTAGCTCTGCGGCTAATGATGATGTTTTTGCCAATGCCACAAATGATGATACATTTATCGGCAGCGCGGATGTTATTCTCAGAGAAGCTTATGGCAAGCCCCGCTCTTATCTTTCAACTGTTCAAGCCAATGCCGGCACCGGCGAATATTCAGGTAAATATTACGTAGACCATAGCTATAGAGGCTTATCTGAAGCGCAACCCGGTGATTTTATGATCTATGATGAAACCATCCGCCAGCCAACCAGCCCGGGCGTTACCGCCGGCGCTCGATATAGCCCAACACTGATTCAAGATAGCCCAGGATCCTTAGTTGACGCACGCTACAGGCGGCATATTGCACTTGTTCAGAAAGTAAACCGCAATTCACAAAGCGATACAATCCAAAGCATTACGGTTTCCGAATATAATTGGGGTAAAAATCTTGATTCCTGTGGCAATACGGATCGTTGGGGAACGCTGACCTTCCGTGAAATCCTGCGTCCGGATGGCCCGCTGGCCGATACTTCCGAAAAACCGGAGGCTAATTATTATGGATCATGTGATGATCCTGATTACAAGATTTGCATCGAGCATAACTGGTATCGGATTAAACTTTTCCGCCCTTCCTACGATCATAAAGATCAGGCGAATGATAGCTTTTCGGAAGTGCGCCCCGTTTGTGAGATTTATGACTTAAATGCATCGGGCGATACACAGCTTGATACGGCCATCTGCCCAAGCAGCCTTACCATTGATGGCAATTCTATTAGCCTGCACACAAGTGGCAGCGACCCCTTAGTGCCGAGAACCGATGTTCCCGTACAAATGAGCAAATGGCGCAGCCTCTGTTACTTAAATAATTGGTTTACCAATCTTAGTACTCTTTCTGCCGATCCCGTTACCGATGGCTTCTTCAAGGATTCAACATGCTATGGCACATTCACATTTGATGCTAACACCGATTTGGGCGCCGATAATCTGGCTAAGATTCAGGAATGCATGACTCCAAAAGGCATTATTGAATCCGGCATGTGGCGCCTGACGGGCAGTAGTGAAGCCATTAACCGCTATGATGCG
>JAUIEX010000062.1 GCA_030429725.1 Alphaproteobacteria bacterium | reverse complement strand
TCGAACATCAGGGAAAAGAAGATTCTGGACAAGCGCAGCTTGAAATCTGAGCGTAGCGAAGCGTGATACCACGGGCCTTGGCCCGTGGAGATTCACTTTTAAACAGCCTATTATTAAACCAGACCGGTTCTATTTGAGGGTAGTCTGGGGCACCATTTCATTGGTTTATATCACCCAATAAAGTCCAAGACATTGCCATTATCACTGGAATGGAAAAGTAAGTGTGCAGTTTTTTCCATTTCCGCCATCAATGCTGAGTGAGTATTGATGCTGTGCGCCGCCAACATTGCCATTGTCAAAACATGAGCGACTGGACGCGGCATATGCCGTTGTGGTGGTTGGTCCGTCATAATATGGGCCGTTGGTGGCCGGGTTTTTCCCTGCTGCAAAAAAATAGCTGCTATTGTTTATGAAGTCCGCTTTGACACTGCCTGTTTGGGGAAATCCATCGTCCGTTTTTTTATCAATCGAATGTGCTTGCGTAACGCTTAAGCCGGTGGTGGCTCTTAAAGTTCCCTGACCTGTGATGTCGTAAATACCGGAAAGTGCCCAGTAATTAACTCCATCCGGCGTGGTTGATGTGGTTGCGCCGCCACTCCATACATAAATCCAGACATCGTTTCCAAGCTTAGCTCTGGGGTAATAAGCCGCAATGTCATCGCCCGAAAGTGCCGGCGCTGCAACACTTGCCGTTCCGGCTGTGAAGCTTTCGCCAACCCCAATTTTCAGATGAGGTGGAACAGGTGCTGATTTAGATTTTTGTTGGAACTGGACATTTCAACAAAGGATTAGATCATGTCAAAGACGGTAAACTATACCCACCTGTGCTGTGAGGAGAGGTGGCAGATAAAGGCATTATTGACAAGCGGGAAGAGCATTCGAGCGATTGGGTTTCGAATCCTAGCTGCTTCAATTAGATATTGACCAACCAAAACCCCGCCTGAAATCAGGCCGATGATCACAAGCACTATGCTCAGTTCGATAAGTGTAAAGCCAGAGCGTAAGTTCATAGATTGATCCTTTGGCGAGTAATTTATGTATGGCAACTATGTGATGCAAGCAATTTGCGTTAGGCGCAGTGCCGTGAATGAATTTATAAATTTGCAGGAGATAAAATCCGACCTTAGTCACTAAAAAAAACATTTCTTTAGTGCTGCTGGCGGGTGGGTAAGCTCTGCATTGGCACGATTGTCCCTTTTTTTGAAAAATAACAGTTTGATTCTTGGGTAATTATCAGAATCAGTTGATCTAATCATGTGGAGGGTATTGAATGAAAATAGCAAGGTAAAATAGATAGTTATGAAAATTGGAGGGTTAGTTCATCATTCATGCCTCATTTTAAAAAACATCATAAAGCAGCATGCTATCTGGCTGTTTTCTTCTTTGTGCTGTTGACGGCTGCCGCGTTGCGCGCTCAAACCTTGCCCGGCTCTGCGGATCCCAGCCGGATTCAGCCACTAAAACCGCCTGTCATATCTGAGCAAAGTCTGCAAAAAATTCCTATTCCTGAAATTTACCCTGATATTGCCATACCGGATGCATCCAAGCGGGTTAGTTTCCATTTATCCGCGGTTGAAATTAAGGGCGCAAGTGCCTTCACTAAAGAAGAATTGGCGGATATTTATTCGCCTTATCTCCATAGGGAAGTGACGCTGGATATAGTCTGGATGATTGCCGGTCAAATCACTGAGCGCTATCAGCATGAAGGGTTCTTTCTTTCGCGTGCTTATGTTCCGGCACAGGAAATTGCTCATGGTTCGGTTGTGATTGAGGTGGTGGAGGGCTATGTGGCGGAAGTGGCCCTGGATGACCCGCTTGCGGATTATTCCTTTGTTCAAAGATTAATGAAACAGCTTACCAAGAAGCGTCCGGTCAGTGCCTATGATCTTGAATCTTTCACGTTGCAGATGAATGAGATTGCCGGGGTAAAATTTCGTTCATTCATTGCATCGGTTGAAAATGCGCCGGCAGGTGTTACAAAGCTAACCCTGCAGCCAGAGAAACAAGCCGCCACACGTAGCGTTAGTTTTGATAATTTCGGTTCCCGTTTTTTAGGCCCCTATCAGGCAACGGTAACGTATCAGGATAGTTTTGTTCCTCTTCAGCAAACGACGATTTCAGCGCTTAGCAGTCTTCCCACCGATGAGTTAAAATACCTGGCGTTGCGTCATGAAATTCCACTCTACCCGGATCTAAGGCTGGAGTTTTCAGGCAGCTATGTAATGGCCGCACCCGGTGCTTCGCTTGAGGTTAATGATATTCGAACCGCGTCCAGTCAAATTGGTATGGGTTTATTTTGGCAGCCGCTGCGTCTGCGGCAGGAGAATCTGGCTTTCTCGCTGGAGTTGGATGCAAAAAATACCGATGGTGATATTTTGCATAACAACCCGCTAACGCGGGATCGAACGCGTATTATCCGCGGCGGGATCCAGTATGATGCATCGGATCGTTGGGGTGGGTATCATCTTTCAAAAGTAACTATCAGCCGTGGTCTGGATATTCTGGGTTCCAGTCAGGCGGGGGATTTAAACCTTTCGCGCGCGGAAGCATCACCGGATTTTACCAAGGCACAGCTGACACATACGCGCCAGCAGGCAATTGGCGATAACTTCTTAGTGATTGGTCAATTTTCGGGTCAGTTTGCGTCTGATCCCCTGTTTTCTTCTGAAGAATTCGGGTATGGTGGGCAGAGCTTTGGTCGTGCCTATGACCCTTCGGAAATTACGGGTGACCATGGTATCGCCGGGTCAATTGAAGTACGCTATCTTGGGTTGGGCGCGTGGCATAAAATTTCTTTCACGCCTTATGGCTACTATGATATCGGTCAGGTTTGGAATGAAGATGCCGGGGGAATAAGTGAATCCGCTTCTTCGGCCGGCTTTGGTGTTCGTTTGCGTTATACTTCTGGTTTTTCAGGTAATTTAGGCGTGGCCTGGCCACTGACACGGGGTGTGAGCACACCGATTTACGGTGATGGTTATGACCCACGGTTTTTATTGCAACTATCTCGTCATTTTTAGCGAATAAACCATTGATATTTAGCTGTTCCTTAAAGAAATATTAAGGATTTTCTGTTACCATTGATGGATGCTGAAGAAAGGATTGCAATTGCGGGTGATGCCTGGTGGCGCTTTGGCGCTTTGCTTATGGCTTGGCGTTGCGTTTGCGAATCCGGAAGGTGGTCGGGTTATTGACGGTTCTGCGACGATTGCTGCGGAGGGTAACGCGCTCAACATCCATCAGCGGAGTGCTAAGGCCATTATTGACTGGCGTCGTTTTGATATTGGTGTTGATGAGCGGACGGAGTTTCATCATCCTTCTGCCGATGCCATCACGCTGAACCGCGTTGGCGGCACGGCTCCCTCGAATATTTTAGGCACGCTGAGTGCAAACGGTAACATTATTTTGGTGAACCCGAATGGTGTTTTTTTTGGCAGGGATGCCACGGTTGATGTTAATGGGTTGATTGCGACCACGGCCGATATTGCTAACCGTGATTTTATGGATGGTAAGCTGGATTTCAATCAACCGGGCCGCCCTGATGCGGCGATCATCAATGAAGGCACGATCACGGTCAAGGAGGCGGGTTTGGCGGCTCTGGTGGCACCGAATGTGATCAATCAGGGCGTTATTTATGCTAAATTGGCGCGCGTTGAGCTGGCATCCGGCGATCGTTTTATGCTCGATCTTTACGGTGACGGGCTTTACGAGCTGCAGGTGAGTGAGGCTGTGCTTTCGCAATTTGTTGCTAATAGCGGCGCCATCCGCGCCGAAGGCGGCACGATTGCCATCACGGCGGCGGCGGGTAAGGAAATTATTAATAGTTTGATCGCCATTGAGGGTGAGCTTGAAGCGCCAACAATTGAAGAGCATCAGGGGAAAATTATCATTGCGGCGGCAGGCGGCGGTGCTGGCGCTGCCGGAACAAGCCGGGTGGCGGTGACGAATGCCTATCTGAATGCTTCCGGCCGCAGCGAAGGCGAGCAAGGCGGCAGCATCACCGTGACCGGTGATCAGATTGCCGTGACCCATAGTGTGTTTGATGCGTCCGGTTTTGCTGCGCCGGTGCCGGTTGCCAAACCGGATGTGCCATCGAAAGGCACAGCAACACTTACTGCAGACAAGCAGGTGCGGAAGGAAGCGGAATTTCTTGCCCATGAAAACCGCGCCGGCGGCAGCATCAAAATTGGTGGGGACTATCTGGGCACAGGCTCAACCGATACGGCTCAAAATGTTTTGATTGATTCCGGTACCATCATTTTAAATGATGCTCTCTCATCGGGCGATGCCGGGCGCACCATTATCTGGGCCGATGATAGCACCTATTTTTATGGCAATGTGTTTGCGCGTGGTGGTTTGGAAGGTGGCCATGGCGGCTTTGTGGAAACTTCCGGTAAAATCTTTTTAGATGCCTATGGCCATGTAGACCTCACCGCCGAAGAAAAATATCACAAAGGAACCTACCTACTCGACCCAGATAACATCACCATCTACGGAAACTTCTCACCCGAAACTATTGGTGGAGGTGTGGGGTGGTATGATGCTACCGATGAGGATAGCCTTACCAAGACAGGTACGAATATTACCGGTTGGGGTGATAAGTTTAATGCTTATAATCTGAGCATCACTGCCGGCAATGATCCTCAATGGGTGGATAACGGTTTGAATGGCAATGCTGTCGTTAGATTTGACGGTACCAACTCGATGAATACGACATTCCCGGATTTCGACAATGCTGTTACAACCTACTGGATTGGAACCATCAATGGCACCAGCTCAAGCGGTCTTTTTGAAATTGGGAATAATAGCACCTATAATTCCGGCTATAACCTGATTGATTGGGGTACTACCATGTACTGGCGGGTGCTTGCCAGCGGAAACAAAGATATTACACAAAGCTTCACTGCAGACCAGAGTTACCTATACACAGGCTGGCATGATGGCACGAATACTACCTTATATCGTGATGGTGCATTTGTAACAACGAAGGGTGCCCCGGCACTGACCAACACATTATCACGTCTGGAAGTGGGTGGGCTTGGCATTGGTTCCCACCGTGGTGCCAATGATTTTGGAGAGCTCATTGTTTACGATTCTGCGCACACTGACCAACAGCGGAATTTAATCAGCCAATATCTTTCAAGTAAATGGGGTCACGCCTTAACGCCGCCGGGTGCGGGTGGTACGGAAGCGGCACAGGCGATGGCATCGGATGGCTATTCGGCATTTACCACACGCTATCTGGAACGTTTGAGCGAAACGGCGGATATTGCGCTGGTGGCCACCAGCGATATCACCCTTGATTTGCAGGGTGATAGTTTGGACATTACCACCTCCGGCAGGGATATCAGCCTGAC
>JAUIEX010000017.1 GCA_030429725.1 Alphaproteobacteria bacterium | reverse complement strand
TATAGCCTTGCACTTTCTTATGAACGGCTTGGCCTGAATGATGCCTCCGCCAAGATGCTGAGGCACATTATCAATAAGGGGCTGTTCACGCGCACCAGGCGCCTTGAGCTGGAACAGCATGCGCAATTTATCTCTTTAAGGCAGCAATAGGTTATTTAAATATGACAACCATCGCAGAACTACTCTTACAAACAAAACGTAACGGCGCATCTGATTTGCATCTTTCTCCTAATTCACCGCCATTGATACGCGTTCATGGCAAAGTTCTGCCTTTAAATATGCCACCGCTTTCTCCGGAAGCGATCAAATCCATGCTTTATGAAATTATGAAAGAAGCGCAACGAAGCACCTATGAAAATGACTATGAGCTTGATTTTGCAATTCAAATTAGCGACGAGCTACGTTTTCGTGTGAATGCCTACAATACCATTGACGGAGCGGCGGCTGCATTTCGGATTATTCCAACAGAAATTCTTTCGCTGGATGCGCTGAAGATGCCGCATATCATCAAGCAAATTGCCCAGCTCAAAAAAGGCCTGATCCTTGTCACGGGCCCCACGGGCTCAGGAAAATCAACAACGTTAGCGGCGATTGTTGATCATATTAACAGCACCTCTGAAAAGCATATATTAACCGTTGAAGATCCGGTTGAATTTGTTCATAAATCCAAGAAATCTCTCGTTAATCAGCGGGAGCTTGAATCCAGTACCCATTCTTTTGCGCGCGCCTTGAAAAGTGCATTGCGTCAGGATCCGGACGTTATCCTTGTTGGTGAGCTTCGTGATATTGAAACCATTGAGCTGGCTTTGACCGCCGCAGAAACCGGGCATCTGGTTATGGGAACACTTCACACAAGCTCTGCCGCCAAAACAGTTGATCGCATTATTGATGCCTTCCCTGCCGGTGAAAAGCCACTGATTATGTCCATGCTTTCCACTTCGCTGGAGGCAGTTATTGCGCAAACATTACTTCCCACAAGTGATGGCCAGGGCCGCGTTGCTGCGTTAGAAATCTTGTTAGGCACCCCTGCAGTGAGAAATCTTATTCGCGAAGGCAAGCTGCCTCAGATCACTTCTTTAATGCAAGTTGGCTCAAAGCAAGGCATGCGCACCATGAAAGACAGTGTCTATACGTTAATGGAACAAGGTATTATTGACCAAAAAACGGCAAAGCTTGCACTTAATGAAAAGTCTGAGGAAGAATTTGAAACTGCAAGCAATGCAAATGATGATGGCGACGAGGAACAAAAAATTCCCCTGCACTCTTCTGCGCCACAAGCTTTTAGCACCGCTGAGAACGACAAACAAAGCCCTCTCCGCCCTGCGGAATCAAGTGGTTTCCATAATAATAATGAATTCTAATAGTTAGGTTACTATGGAATCTGTGACGATAGAATTACTGTTAGATAAAATGGTGGAGCGGAATGGCTCCGATTTATATCTAAATGTTGGTAGCCCCCCTTCCATGCGCGTTGATGGAAAAGTTTTACCCTTTGATTTACCCATTCTTGATAAAGAAGCCATTGAAGATATTATTGATCAGGTGCTTAATGTTGAGCAACGTAGTGAACTTGCATCCGCTTTAGAACTGAATATTGCATTCTCAAGTGGCTCTGAAGAGCGCTTTCGTGGTTCTTTTTATTACCAGCAACATTTTCCCGGCATCGTCATTCGATATATTAAATCCGTTATCCCAGGCTTTGAGGAACTTAATCTGCCGCAATCTTTTGGAACGGCGGTTATGCAAAAGCGTGGCTTGGTTTTGATTGTTGGCGCCACCGGCGCAGGGAAATCCACATCAATAGCCTCAATGCTGGAATATCGTAATAATTTGCAGAGCAGCCATATCATTACGGTGGAGGATCCAATTGAGTTTGTTCACACCCCCAAAAAATGTATTTTTACTCAAAGAGAGATCGGAACGGATACTTTTTCCTACAGTATCGCGCTTAAAAATGCGATGCGGCAAAGTCCGGATATTTTGGTTATTGGCGAAATACGCGACCGTGAAACACTTGAAAATGCACTGCTTTTTTCTGAAACGGGTCATCTGGTAATCACCTGTATCCACGCCAGCAATGCCACGCAGGCGCTGGAGCGTATCCTGAACTTTTTCCCTGAAGATATGCATCAACAGGTTTTGCTGACATTGTCACAAAATCTTTATGCCATTTTCTCTCAAAGGCTTGTTGCCGGAGAAGATAATCGCCGCTGGCTTGCCTATGAAACCGTTCTTAATCAAGGGCTTGTTCGTGATTTGATTCAGAAAGGTGAGATTAATAAAATTCACGATGTTGTTGCAAAAAACCATGACCAAGGCATGAATACATTTGATCAATGCTTGCATTCAATGGCCAATAGTGGCCTAATTTCCAAAGATTCCGCCCTTCTGGAGGCCGACAATCCATCCAATCTTCGCCTAAGCTTTACACAGGATGGTTTTGGTACATCAGGAAATTATAATATTCGCTATCAACATTCTGAAAAAACGGGTGATTGAGCAATAACAACTAATTTCCATAACCCATCCAGCCACACCCTGCCGGTTTTCGGTTTAGCCAATCGGCTTCACACTCAACATTTTTTCCCCACGCATTACTGCCCCAGCCAACCGGGTCAACTCCTTCAAAGACACCGAAGAGCGTTCCATTATCGGGCGATTTTGTCCGAATATCATATCCTTGCAAACTCAAATTTCGGCGGCTGAAAATAGTGGGATTTTCCGTTGTTGCAAAGGAATACCCGCCGGCCAGATAACGGTTGATATAAGCACGGCAATAGTTAAAGGAATCCGTCCATGCTTTGAAATATGTCGGATTATTAATCATGGAAACATCCTGTGTAAACTCATACAAGGTCTTATGGAAATCGGCACCAAATGCAGCAAAGCCGCTCTTACAGCCATGCTCCCAGCCTAAAGTATAATCTGGCGGCGCACCAACCGGCGCCTCATAAGGCTTCAGGTAAAGCGGCGGAGAACATGCCGATAGAACCATAAAAACGAGTAATATTCTCAACATGAAGTTACTCCCTTGATGGCCTGGACCAATTCCAGACATACCAACGGCAATAGGTGTAAGCATCTTTCCATGCACGGTAATATTCCGGATTATCCGTCTGTGTAATATCCTGCCTGAATTTATAAGCATTCACACGATACGCACTGCCACCATAAACACCAAGCCCGGTATTGCAGCCATCCTCCCAGCCCTGCCTGAAAACGGGTGAACCATCCGGTGTTTCTGCCATCCCCCATGGGCGTGGTTCAAAAACCATCTGCTGCACCTTCTTACAGGCCGACAGCTGGAGAATAATAGCTAATATTATCAGAAGTCTAAGCATTATAAGATCGTCCTTCTGTTATATTGATAAAGGTAGCGATTGCAGTAGGTAAAGGCATCTTTCCAACCTTTGTAATACACCCTGTTCTGCGCTTTGATCGGATCCTGACGAAATTCATAAAAGAATTTATACCATTGATTGGATGCGGCAGATGTTGCACTAAAGCAGCCATCCTGCCACCCTTCAACGTAAAGTGGTGTGTAGTCCTGCCCTGGCGGCGGGCCATCCAAAACCCAGCGTTGCCATGCCGGATAAGGGTTACAGGCTGATGTTGAAAGCAGAACAGCGACTAAAATCCAAATATGCAGTGCGTATTTTATCATGACATTACAGCTTCAGTGACGACACTGACTCCCAAAAAATTGCACAATAAAGAAACGCATCCTTCCATGCCTGATAATACATACGATTATCACGCAATTCAGGATCCTGTTTAAATTTAAACGCTTTGATACCTTTATAAAAATCATGGGTATATGCATTGCTGCCACTCTCGCAGCCATCCGTCCATCCCTGTTCATATTCATAAGGGCCTAAAGGCGGTGTTAAGTCCAGAGTATAGGGCTTTCTTAAATCAAGCGTGCCGTCTTTTCCTGTGCATGCAACACAGAGCATCGCGGATATGATAAGTAAGAAATAACGCATTATAGTGGCCCCGCTGAAAGGTGAAATGTACAGAAATTCCAGCCCGTATTATAGCCTAAATAATATTGGCGATCTTCAATGCCTCGGTTCACATCAAGGGATAGTTCATGATTGCGTAGCATTGATGAGCCAATTGTGCCCACGGCCGTGTTACAGCCATCGCGCATGCCAATGCTGTAACTGTCATCCCCTTGCGGCAAACCAGCCATAAAAAATGGCTTGGGTGTGAATAAACCATGCCTTCCATAATTCTGATAGGTATCCGCGCAGGCGCCAAGCAGGCCTAATACCATAATCGATAGCAATATTTGCGGCGTTATCTTCATGCATATATTATACCGCATCGATGTTAATTAAGTGTTAAAGCGTCATGCCTGACGTTAACCGGCATGAAGATGTAAGTTATTGTTTTTTAATTTTAATCGTCGTTATTCGGTTACCTTCCCTACTAACAATTTCAAATTTTAGACCAAAAAAATGAAAAACCTGACCGGGATTGGGAAGATGCTCCGCTTTATTAATCACCAAACCCGCCACGGTCGTTGAAATATTTTCCGGCAAAGACCAGCTCATTTCACGATTTAAATCACGAATACTTAAATTTCCTTCCACAAGGATTTCTTTATTTTTTTGGCGTGCAATCAGGTTCGAAACATCATCATATTCATCGTCAATCTGACCAACAATTTCTTCAATAATATCTTCTAACGTCACCATGCCACGAAATTCACCATACTCATCCACAACAAGCGCCATATGCTCATGGCGATCCCTAAACGCCTGTAATTGATCTTTTAAACTGGTCTTATCAGGCACAAACCAAGGGGTGCTTATAATGGACTCAAAATCCACTTCTTCCGGGTCATTTTTTATCACGCCCTCAGATGTTAAAGCCCGCATCAAGCTTTTAACATGTATGACGCCAATAATATTATCTTTATTATCAGAATATACCGGCAATCTAGTGTATTTACTGCCTAAAATAGACCTGATAAGCGAAGATTTTTGCTCCAGAGCATCCACCATTTCAACATTATTTCGGTGCACCATGATATCTTCCACCTGCAAATTTGAGAGATCAAGAATACTCCCCAACATGTATTTATCATCCTTCACCACCGAACCTTCATGGTGGTGCATTTCAATCGTTCCACGCAAAACGTCCGAAGAATCCACGCTTTCATCCGTCGCCTTAATTCTTAATATTTTAAATAATGTATAATCAACAAGCCACTGAACTCCAATAGTTATTGGCGATAGAACTTTTACAATAATTGCCATAATCGGGGCAACGGATAACGACACAGCCTCCGGGTTGCGAAAAGCAAAGGTTTTGGGCAGAACCTCTGCAAAAATAAGCACCAACAATGTCATTACCAATGTCACAATCCAAACGGCATCATCCCCAAAATAACGAATGGCGAAGCTGGTTGCCAGCGATGACGCAGCGATATTCACCGCATTATTCCCAAGCAAAATAGCGCCGATAAGGTGCTCCTTACGTTCACGCAGCCTTTGCACAAGAATGGCTCTTTTGTGCCCCTTGGATCTTAAATTGTGAATTTTAGCGGGATTCGCCGCCGTCAGGCCCGTCTCAGAGCCGGAGAAAAACCCTGAAAAAATAAGGAGAATAAAAATAATGAATAATGTTGTTGCCATAATTTATCGATTATTGTTGGATAATTTTTTCTGCCAGAAAACCAATAAGCCCTTATCATCCGCCTGCATAACAACGGTTTTTCCTATCCCGTGACTCAAAATAAGTTTGATTTTACCATCACTCACTTTTTTATCATGCCTCATGGCATCAAGTAGCCGCTCCGGGCTAAATTGCTTGTCAGGCACCCTCTCCTGCAGCTTCCGCAGCGAGACATCCATCCCCACATTCATGAAGTGATTCTCCAATATTTCAGCATCTGATGCCTGGCACAACCCCAGCTCGCTTGAGTAACCCAGCGCCAGAATCATACCGATAGCAACGGCCTCTCCGTGCAAAAGCTCCCCCGAATACCCCACCAGCGCCTCCAGCGCATGGCCAAATGTATGACCTAAATTTAGCCACTCACGCACACCCGACTCCCTCTCATCGCGTGAAACAATGGCGGCTTTGGATTGGCATGATTTGCGAATAATTGTTTGGATAAAATCCTCATCCCTTGATGGGTAAGATCCTGATTCTTTGCGGTAATTTTCTAAATAATCAAAGAACTCAGCATCATCAATCACGGCATATTTAACAATTTCCGCATAGCCGGCAAGCCACTCCCGCTCTGGCAAACTTCTCAGTATTTCCGTATCAATGATCACCGCTTTAGGTTGGTAAAAACTGCCAACTAAATTCTTTCCACACGGCGTATTAATGCCCGTTTTCCCGCCCACGCTGCTATCCACCATCGCGAGTAACGTTGTTGGAATCTGAATAAACGGCACCCCCCGAAGCAGAATTGAAGCGGCAAAGCCGGTCAGGTCACCAACCACCCCTCCGCCCAGCGCAATGAGCGTTGTTTGGCGGGATATTTTTATATCAAGTATTTGATTAACTATAGTTTCTAAAACTTTGAATGACTTTGAATTCTCACCATTTTTTATGCGGATTAAATGATACTCAATGCCACATTTTTCTGCAACATTCTTTATTTGCCGCGCATAGGCTTCGGGAACACCCTCATCGGTAATTGTGACTATTTTTTTCTCAGGAAGTTGGCGAAGGACACGCTCAATCTCAGGCACAAGAACACCCGCACCAATTGCAATATCATAGCTTCTATCACCAAGTGAAACAGAGATTTTATTCATATCAACCTTCTATTGCTTTTAAAAAACGGTCTCAATGATCTTTTTTACTAAATCATCCGGACTCTTCAACTCACTGGTTTCAATATGATGTTCTGCATGTTCATAAAGCGGCAAGCGCTTTTCATAGAGTGACTTCATAATTTCCTCTCGATTACCCTGATTAAGCAGCGGGCGCGTATTTCTGCGGGAAACACGCTCAATCAATGTCCCAATATCAGCTTTCAACCAAATTGTTTCCGCCTGACTTAATAATAAATTCAATGTCTGCTCATCCGTGACCGCACCACCGCCGGTAGCAATCACATGCGGCGGCTCAGCAAGTTTTTTTGATATTGTTTTATACTCAAGCTCCCTGAAGCCGGCCTCACCAATATATTTAAATATCTCAGAAATTTTACAGTTCTGATCTCCCTCAATTGCCGTATCAATATCAGTAAACGGCACCTTCAACGCTTGCGACAGCTTCTTTCCGATCAAGCTCTTGCCAGCCCCCATCATACCAAGCAGCACTAATGGCCGTTTTAGCACATAACTCTTGACCATCACCGTTACGCTTGCAGTTGACGTGTTTCGTTGCTATGCATCTTTATGAAATACATCGGAAAATAGGGTATTACAATGGGTTCTTATCGCACACACGGCAAAAAGAATAAGACAAAAATCTTTGCATTGTTTTTTTTAACAGTCTTAATTTGGCTCTTATATGCAGGTCTTCAGGATAACGGACCGGATTTTACGGTCAAATCTTACCCGATTGCTCATCCGGCACTTCAATGATTGATTCTTTTCTGGAAGCACTGTCTGCCGAACGCGGCGCTTCACAAAACACGCTTGATGCCTACCAAAGAGATATTGCAGGACTTTCAGGATTTCTGCACCCAAAAAAAATAAGCCTTGAAGCAGCACAAACAGCGGATATTGAAAAATATATTCACAAACTAACGGGGGATGGACTTTCAAAATCCACCATCGCACGCAAAATATCCGCCATTCGGCAGTATTACGACTTTCTTTTTACCGAAAAAATACGCAAGGATGATCCATCATCCTCCATTACCGCCCCTAAGATTGAAGAAAAGCTGCCCAAGCAGCTCACAGAAAATGAGCTTAATCTGCTTTTTGAGGCGGCAAAAAAAGACCCATCCGCATCCGGAAAACGCAGCCAAGCCATCATTGAGCTTCTCTATGCAACCGGGCTCCGCGCCTCCGAATTAATTAGCCTTAAGATTGCCAGCATCCAACAACAAATCATCCCACCATCCGGAGGATATACCTCCGCTCAAACCATTCACACCTTACTGGTGCGCGGTAAGGGAAATAAAGATCGCGTGATTCCCATTACGCAAAAAGCGATCGATGCATTGCGTCAATATCTTGATGTTTATACCAATTTTTCAAGAAAAGATGATCAGGATATTTTCCTTTTTCCGTCACAAAGCGATAGCGGCCATATTACCCGCCAAAGTCTGGGGCAAATGCTGAAAAAAATTGCCGTGCGGGCGGGCATTGCACCCGACAAAGTCAGCCCTCACAACCTAAGGCACTCATTCGCAACGCATTTATTGAAAAATGGGATGGATATCCGCGTATTGCAGGAGATTCTGGGGCACGCCGATATCACAACCACGCAAATTTATACCCACCTTCTTGATTCTGAAAAAGAAATCGCCATTCATTCTCACCACCCGCTTAGCTCACATAATGGATAACATCAACACACTGACATATCACAAGATTTCAGCCAAAAATGGTAGCGCCGTCAATGCTGTTATTTTTCTACATGGCTATGGATCGGATGGAAAAGACCTGCTCTCACTGGGGCAGGAATGGCAGGATCAATTGCCTGATACAATTTTTATATCACCCGATGCTCCCACCCCATGCGAACAAAATCCCGCGGGCTTTCAGTGGTTCTCACTGTTAAATTACCAACGCGATATTTTACGACAGGGTGCAATCAGTGCCTTGAAATATGTTGATCATTTTATTGGGCATGTTGAGGAAAAATTCTCCATCCCATCACAGAATATTGCGCTGGTCGGTTTTTCACAGGGAACGATGCTGGCACTGCATTATGCCATCACCACCTCACGTCAACATGCTGCTATTCTTGGATATTCCGGAACATTACTGGCCACGGATGCGGATATTTCAACGCCCTGTAAAGACACTCCAATCTGCCTAATTCATGGTGAGCAAGATATGGTTGTGCCCGCTTCAGGCTCAGAAGATGCCTACCTGACTTTACAAACTCATGGATTTACAGATGTCTCTTTGCATCAGATTCCCATGCTTGGTCACGGCATTGACTTGATTGGCTTGAAAACCGGCATCCAATTCCTGCGAGATAGCTTCAAAAGTTAGCGCCGGTGATTTAAAAAACACAAAACACTTTTAGTTTGCAGGCTTCACCTTTATTACTCCAAAGAATCTTGATATGGAGTATATCTATTATATGTTGATTTTCTGTCCAATTAATGGTGATTAAAGGTTCTAAAAAATTGTTTAGACAAAATATAAAAAGATTTCGATCTGCCCGCGTTCTTCTTGTTGCATTGTTATATTGCACATTAAGTGTTGCCGTTCCTGTAGCGGCAAATGCCAATAACGGCGGCAAAGAATATCAAATTAAAGCAGCATTCTTGTATAACTTTCTTAAGTTTATAACCTGGGAAAACAACAACCCAAAATTAAAAACCCGGGATATTACACTCTGCGTGATTGGAGAAGACCCCTTCGGGAACATACTGAAACCCATTACACGAAAGAAAATTAGTGGAAAAAATATTAAACTAGCCTACCCGGAAACCGTTGAGGATTCACGCCAATGTCATTTATTATTTGTTGGCAAAAAATCCCCCATAAAAATAATGGAACTTAACGAAGAGATGGCAAAATCATCAGTTTTAACGGTCAGCGATCTGCCTCGCTTTCTTCAACAATCTGGTATGATTGAGTTTTTTAGCAAAAATGAAAAGATCCAATTTTCCATCGAAGACACACTCACAGAGGAAGCAGGAATTAAAGTGAGCTCCAAGCTTCTTGAACTTTCAAAGGCGCATTAAGCAATGCCTCAAGATTACCACATTTTAGCTGTGGATGATGATCCCATCAATTTAGAGATTATTGAACATTCGCTCAGAAAAAGTGGCTATCAGGTCACCACATCCTCCAATGGCAGCAAGGCATTGCTGGCGCTCAACACCTCGCCACATGATTTTCATTTGATTCTACTCGACAGAATGATGCCGGTGATGGATGGCATTGAAACGTTAAAGCAGATACGCAGCTCCACTGAATTATCCTCCATTCCCGTGATCATGCAAACGGCGGCATCCTCAAAAGAGCAGGTTATTGAAGGCCTGAAAGCAGGAGCGCTCTTTTATCTAACCAAGCCTTACAGCAAAAAATCCTTACTGACCGCAGTTTCAAACGCATTGGAAGGGTATCAACAAAGCCTGAAAAAGAAGCAGTCACTGCTTAATGAAGGCATTCAGATTAAGGCCAACTATTTCTTCACCATTCAAAGTGAGGATGAGCTAAAAAATACGTTACTTTTTTTGACATCCCTTCTGGATGCCCGGCATCCATCCGATAATTACTGGGTATTATCCCTGATCGCACTCATCTGCTTTGATGAGACTGAACAAGAAGATAAAGAACGCAGCATTGCCGCCGCATTATTTGAAGGAAAAGTTAACGAAGCAGTGGCCTATCTGGCAGAGGGGCCACTGCATTATTTTACGTTTGATTTTGTCATCCACGAAACCTGCTATGAGATTGATATTACTGGGAATATTAATATTGCCAGCTTCAACAAGATAACCGCCATGACGCCTGAGGCACTCAAGCAATGTGATATTCATGAAAAAATTGATGGTATCATTATTTTCAGGCACTTTGAGCCTAAATAGGATAAGGTTTCTTATGCAGAATAACCAACCAATGATTGCCCTGCTCTCTTGCATTGTTGTTTTTCTGGCATTTTACATCCTGCATATTGCACAAAATGTTGTTATCCCCTTAATTGTGGCACTGCTTATTTGGGCACTGCTGAACGCCATGGCAGATGGCATTAATGGCCTGCTTAAAAACAGGCTTCCATCCTGGCTTTGCAAATGTTTTGCCATGATTGTGTTTATCGGCATTGTGTGGATTCCTGTGGAGCTGATTACACAATCCATTCCCAAGCTGGTGGAGGCCGCGCCCAAATATCAGGCAAATTTTGATAAACGCATTGAAGGGTTGCTTCACATTATTGGCTTGCAGAAAGATAGTGTGGTGCAAAAAATTATTCATTCCGTTGATATTCCAGCCTTGCTTTCCAACTCTGCTCAAGCCATCACAACACTTTTCAGCAACGCCTTTATTATCATGATTTATATCATTTTTATGCTGACTGAGCAGCATAGCTTCAATCATAAAGTTGCCGCTCTTTTCAAGAAAAAAACGAGTTTGAAAAACGTCAAAAAAACGTTGAATACCATCTATGAGCGAATCCAGACATATGTTTGGGTTAAAAGTCTTTTAAGCTTCACGACGGCCTTTTTGTCCTACATTATTTTAAAATTTGTTGGCCTGGATTTTGCTGCTTTCTGGGCTCTTTTGATTTTTCTGCTGAATTTTATTCCAAATATCGGCTCTATTCTGGCCACCGCACTTCCTGCCATTTTATCTCTGGTTCAGTATGATTCCCTTACGCCTTTCATCATGGTTCTCAGCACCATTGGAGCTATTCAGTTCTTGGTTGGCAATGTGATTGAACCCAGAATTATGGGCAATTCGCTCAATTTAAGCTCGCTGATTATCATTCTATCGCTTGTTACCTGGGGAAGTTTATGGGGCATTGCGGGGGCCTTCCTCTGCGTGCCGCTGATGGTTATCTTAAAAATTATTTTTGCGTCATTCCCGGCAACCCGTTTTGTGGCCATTATCCTATCAAAGGATGGCTCCGTTGAGCCATCTTCCAACAGTTAAAAATGCGTGCCGATTAAAGTTCGGCAAAGAAATTTTTGATCTTATCAATAAAACCCTCAGATTCAGGGTTATTCTTGTCCGAACACGTGCCGCCAAATTCCTGTAACAATTCTTTTTGTTTCTTGGTTAACTGAACCGGCGTTTCAACAAAGGCATGCACATACATATCTCCGCGAACACCGCTGCGGCGCATCACATTCAACCCCTTACCTTTCAGGCGGAATTTACGTCCGGTTTGCGTGCCCTCCGGGATGGTTACACGCGCACGCGAACCATCAATGGTTGGCACCTCAATACTGCCGCCAAGGGCGGCTGTTGTCATTGCCAGCGGAACCTGACAGTGAATATCCGCACCATCCCGCTCATAAATTTCATGGCGCTTAAGTGAAACGAACAAATAAAGATCACCTTTTTCACCGCCGCGAACGCCCGCTTCACCCTCGCCGGTAATGCGAATTCTGGTTCCATCCTCAACACCTTCGGGGATATTCACTGAAAGTGTACGGGTTTTTCTCACCCGGCCTTGGCCGCTACAGGCTCCACATGGATCCTGGATCGTTGTGCCGACACCACCGCAGGCATGGCATGTTCGCTCAAGTGTAAAAAAGCCCTGCTGAACACGCATGCGCCCCGAACCACCACAAACCGAACACGCTTCCGGCTCTTTTTTACTGGCACTGCCGGAGGCATCGCATGTATCGCATGCAACATACGAAGGTACTTTAATGGTTTTACTGCCACCCCTGTGCGCCTCTTCCAAGCTTACTTCTAAATTATAGCGCAGGTCTGCGCCACGAAGATTGGAAGCCGCAGATTGCTGATTTCCCCCCATGCCACCGAATAAATCTTCAAAAATATCCCGGAATGATGAGCCGGAGAAATCAAAACCGCCACCAAAGCCCTGCTGGCCACCACCGCCGGTAAATGCAGCCTCACCATACTGATCATACGCGGCGCGCTTCTCATCATCTTTGAGAATATCATACGCAGCGCTGATTTCTTTGAAGCGCTTTTCGGCCTCTTCATCCCCAGGGTTTTTATCCGGATGATATTTTACAGCCAGCTTTCGATAGGCTTTCTTAAGTTCATCTTTTGAGACAGACTTAGAGACGCCGAGAATTTCATAAAGGTCTTTTGCCATAGGCAGTGAGATAAGCAAAAAAATGAATAGGTCAAGCGCTCAGTTGCTACCCCCTGCATATCCAGCGATTCAAAATCTCTTTTGCTTCATTTAGTTGGATAAATCTTTCTTTTGCATCTTCCCCGGCACTATCAGGATGATGTTCCTTTGCTTTAATGCGATAGGCTTTTTTAACCTGCTCGGATGTAATCGGCAGGGATAGCTCTAATAGGCTTAACGAATTTTTGAGTGAATCAGGTACATTCTGAACTTTAATTGCCGCTTGATTTTCAAAGCCTAAATTCACTGCTTCCTCACGTAAGGCCTTCTCGCGCTGCTGCAACCGTATTTGCTGCTCCCGTGAGAGCGTCCGGCGATGTCCCGTCAGGGCATCTTTCTGGAATGAAAGAATCTGCTCTTCAGACATACCGGCAAAAAAATCCCAATTAGCGTTATATTCACGCACATGCGGCAGGCAAAACCATGCACGCTTTGGCGACCGCATTTCCACACCATCCAAAAGGCTCGACTGCATCATGGAGCGGCCCCCTTTCATTGGCGCAGGATACTCGCCGGAGGCTTCGCACCCTTCCCACATACACCGACATGGCAATGGCTGACCACTGATATGCGAAAATTTTTCTGCAACGCCCATCCTTTCATTATGCCATAAATCTGGCTATGCTGCGAGAATGAAACTGGCAACTTTTAACATCAATTCGGTACGCCTCAGGCTGAATCTGGCGCTCAGGATTCTACAGCATTACGATCTGGATGTACTTTGTCTGCAGGAAACAAAAACTGTAGATGATACATTCCCTTACAAAGCATTCAAAAATGTCGGCTACCCCTATATTTTCCATCGCGGTGAAAAATCTTATAATGGCGTTGCTATTATTTCACGCCTTCCGATGGAAGAATCCGAGCGTTTGTTATTTGTGAATAATCACGCGCGCCATATTGCCACAAAATTTGAAAATAATATCGAGCTTCATAATTTTTATGTTCCGGCCGGTGGCGATGAACCGGATGTCATAATCAATCCAAAATTCAGGCATAAGCTTGATTATGTGCAGGCGATGGAGCAATGGTTTCAGGCTAATCGCGGCTCCGATCATCCGATGATTCTGGTGGGAGATTTGAATATTGCACCACTGGAGGAGGATGTCTGGTCGCACAAACAATTGTTAAAAGTTGTCAGCCACACGCCCATTGAGGTTGAACATTTTAATCGCCTTCAATCCTCACTCAAATGGGTGGATGTGCCCCGTCACTTTATTCCTCCAACGGAAAAGCTTTATAGCTGGTGGAGCTATCGCAACCGAGACTGGCAAAAATCAAATCGCGGCAGGCGGCTTGATCATATCTGGGTAACACCTGCACTTCAGGATAATATTGGCCGGGCATGGATTGATCCGCACTGGCGCAGTGAAGAGAAGCCTTCCGACCATGTGCCTGTTTTATTGGAATTAAAGCCGTGAAAACCCGCCTTCTTTTTTCTTTGCTAATAGCTTTTAACTCATCACTAGCCGGCGCCTTGACCCTCTCACTGCCAATTCAGTGCCAACTGGGCGAAGAATGTTTTATCCAGAAATTTGTTGATATGGCGCCCGGTGATACGTACGAAGATTTTCGATGTCAGCATATGACCAGCGACAAGCATAAAGGCACGGATTTTCGCCTCAAAGATTTTACCGAACTAGACCGCAACATCCCCGTGCTGGCGGCTGCAGATGGAGTTGTTGCCGCCTTAAGGGACGGCGAACCGGACATTAATGTTAACGACAATCCGAATTATGATCCAAGCAAAGGCTGCGGCAATGCCGTTATCCTCCGCCATGAGAAAAAATGGACAAGCTGGTATTGCCATCTCAAGCAAGGTAGCATTGCCGTTGAAAATGGACAAAAAATCTTAGCGGGTGATGTCCTTGGCTATGTTGGCCTCTCCGGCAATACCGAATTCCCGCACCTGCATTTTCAGATTGAGCAAAACAAAACCCCGGTTGATCCTTTCACCCTTTCCGGCATGGAGTCAGGCTGTGGTAAAGATCAAAAAAGCACCCTCTGGAGCAAAGAAGCGCAAACAAAACTGGCCGCCACTATCAATGAAACAACCGCTATCCTGAACTATGGCATCAGCGGCGATGAAATAACCGATGCTAAAAAAGCCAGAAGCGGTGGCTACGCCCTCCAGACATTGCGCCGGGATGCTGATGCGCTCATCCTGTGGGTGGATATCATGGGCACGGAAGATAAGGATAGTCTGGATATTGAAATTATTTATCCGGATAATAGCTTGAAGATAATGCGCCATGAGTTTACCAAAAATCAGGCACAGTATTTTCTAACACAAGGAGCCCGCCGGATGGCTCCGGAATGGATTAAAGGCAATTATCGCGTAACGCTCACCTATCGCAGGGGAGGAAAAAGTATATTTACTAAAAAGTTTGATTTTGACGTCCAATGATAGTGAAAATAAACCAAAATAAGCTCACAGTTGTGTGCACAAACCATGGCACACATTATAGTACGGACTATACCCATAAGCTTTACGCCATGGTTTCACGTCATTTGAAAATTCCTCATCATTTTATTTGCCTTACCGATGAACCCTCTCGTTACAAAAACGCCCCTTTTGAAGTAAGAAAAGAGCAAAGCGGCCTTTCCGGCTGGTGGGTTAAAACAGGAATGTTCAATCCAAAAAACCGTTTAAAAGGGCGTATCCTCTATCTGGATTTAGATATTATTATTCTCAAAGACTTGTCACCACTGATAGAACCCCATTTAAAAACCAAGGATTTTTGGATTATTGAAGATTGGCTGGAAGCAACATTTAACTCCAGCGTGATGCTTTTTAGTGCCGAAAGATGCCATCATCTTTATGAAGCATTTTCCTGGCGCGATCAGGGGATTTACCAAACAGATCAGCATTTTCTTCATGCAAAGCTGGATCACTACCAGTTATTTGATAGAACCAAAATTGTTAGTTATAAACATGATCATTGTGATGCCGCCCCGCCTGACGATGCACGCATCGTTGTTTTTCATGGCTACCCCAAGCCACACCATTTTGAAACCGGATGGGTTAGCGAAAAATGGGGGTAATAACGCCCTATTTGCTTGCTATTTAAGCCACTACCTTTAAGAGAAAGGCATGGAAAAGGTTGAAATTACCATCAGAGAAAATCCGGATTATCGCCTCCCACCTGAACTGCTATCTCGAATTTGTGATGCCATTACCGAAAATAATAGTGAACAAATCTGTTCACTATCAAGCAATCTTCACCCGGCGGATATTGCAGAATTTATTACACTGGTCAGTAGCGACCAAAGACAGTCCTTCCTTGAGGCTATCAGCAGCCAGTTTGATCCGGACATTTTAACCTACCTTGAAGGCTCCGCCAAAGATGAGGTGCTGGAATTTCTTGGACCTGAAGCGGCGGCTAAAGCCATTCGCAAGCTGGATGTGGATGAAGCCGTCCAGGTTATGGAAGACATGGAGCAGCTTGACCAGCAAGATATTCTGGAAGAGCTTCCAAAAATCCGCCGTGCAAAATTAGAAGCCGGACTGGCATGGCCTGAAGATTCCGCCGGCCGAATGATGGATACACGCTTCGTTGCTGTGGCGCGTGATTGGAGCGTTGGGCAGACCATTGATTTTCTGCGTGAAAATAAAACACTACCCGATGATTTTTATTCCATTTTTGTTTTGAATGAGGAGCAGATACCCGTTGGCTATGCACTGGTAAGTCGCGTGCTGCGAAGCGAGCGCGGTGTTGCCGTTGTTGATATTATGGAAGCCTCACTTAAAACCATCCCCGCCACGATGGATCAGGAGGAAGTTGCTTATATTTTCCAAAAATATGCCTTAGCCTCTGCGCCGGTTGTTGATGAAAATAACCGCGTTCTTGGTGTGATCTATATTGACGATATTGTGGATGTTATTCGCGAAGAAGCCAAGGAAGATATCCTCTTCCTCGGTGGTGTTACGGAACGTAATGACATCAATGCCCCCGCCAAACAAACGGCCTATCGCCGCATGCCCTGGCTGTTTATTAATCTGATAACGGCCATTGCGGCCTCTGCCGTTATTGCCTTCTTCGATCAATCCATTGAGCAGCTTGTTGCGCTGGCCGTCCTGATGCCAATTGTTGCCAGCATGGCCGGCAATGCCGGCACACAAACGCTGACAGTGGCCGTGCGTGCACTGGCCACAAAAGATTTAACGGAAACCAATGCATGGCGCGTTGTTGGTAAAGAAATGTTTGCTGCCAGTGTTAACGGCGCCATTTTTGCCGTGATTGTTGGGGTAGCAAGTTACTTTGTATATCATAATCTTACGCTAAGTTTTATCTTCTCTGCTGCGATGATTATTTCATTAATTATTGCCGCCGCCGCCGGCGCTATTATCCCGCTCTGGCTTTCCCGTGCCGGCGCAGACCCTGCGATTTCCTCCGCTGTTTTTCTAACCACCATTACCGATGTCATGGCCTTTCTAAGCTTCCTGGGGCTGGCCACCTGGATTATGTTAGCTGACTAGGGCTAATATTCTTTATCAATAAACACTAAAACGCACAAAATAACGTGAAAAAGATTGGCCGTAACATGGCCAAAAAAATCATAAAAAACCGGCGTCGCATGATTAATAAAAATATACGAAAATGTAGCGATATAATATAATTGAATCAATTTGTTAAAGCGGAAAGATGCACGATTACCTGAAGTGCTCATCTGCTCAATAAAACCCATTACGGGAAAGAGCGTAAAAAGATATAGATAATATGTGGTGACATACTCAATAACAATCGCGGTCATAACTTTCCTCCAACAGCATGAGCATGCATGCCATATAGCTCCTTCAACCATTCCTGCGTTTGAATTGATAGGGCAATTTCCTTTCTTTCCATAATTTTAAGCACAATATCAATGCCCAGACGCTCCTGCGCCGCACGCTCTACAATTTTATTCAGTAGCGCCATAATCACCGCTTCATCCCCCTCTTCAAGCGCTTCAAACAAAGTGACCGGAATAAAATCCGCCGTTTCAATAACACACGACACCTCTTGCGGCAGGCTCGCCTCAACATCTTGATGATCCAACTTGTTTTCAAACTCCATAACCGATAAATAACATGAAGTTATGATTGATGCCATTACCAGCACAGCCGCCCCGCGTATCTTTTCCGGAGTTCAGCCTACGGGCAATTTGCATCTGGGCAACTATCTGGGCGCCATCAAGCAATGGGTGGCGTTGCAGCATGATTATGAAAGCATTTTCTGCATCGTGGATTTGCACGCCATCACCGTGCTACAAAATCCTGACGCCTTACGCAAAGCCACGCTGGAAATGGCTGCCGCTTATATTGCCGCAGGCATCGACCCGGAAAAATGCATTATTTTCCCGCAATCCATGGTCAAAGAGCATACCGAACTGGCCTGGATGCTGGGCTGCTCCACGCCGCTTGGCTGGCTCAATCGCATGACGCAGTTTAAGGACAAAGCCGGCAAGCATAAGGATCAGGCGTCACTCGGCCTTTATGGATATCCGGTGCTGATGGCGGCGGATATTCTGCTTTATCATGCCACCCATGTGCCTGTGGGGGAGGATCAAAAACAGCATCTGGAACTTACAAGAGACATTGCAGGAGCCATGAACCGGCAGGTCAATGCGGAACTCTTCACCATTCCTGAGCCGCTCATTATGGGTGAAGCCACGCGGGTGATGAGCCTGCGTGACGGAACCAGCAAGATGAGTAAATCTGATCCGTCGGATATGTCCCGTATTAACTTGTCCGACGATGATGACACCATCCGCCGGAAGTTCCAAAAAGCAAAAACGGATATGGAGCCGGGCATCACGCTGGCAGAAAATCGGCCGGAATCTGCCAATTTGCTGCGCATTTATGCCTCCCTGGCCGATATCAGCTCAAAGCAGGCCGAGGCACAGTTTGAAGGCTCAGAATTCAGCCATTTCAAAAAAGAATTAGCCGAACTAACCATCAGCCAGCTTGCCCCCATGCGGGATGAAATGCAAAGATTGCTAAAAGATAAAGCACAGCTGAAAGCTATTCTGAAGCGCGGCAGTGAGGCCGCATCAGATATCGCCGCAACCACCATCAAAGATGTGAAACACGCGCTTGGGTTTGTAAGGGTTTAGAAACAATCCTTGCCGGCATAAATGCCTGCACTGCCAAGCGTTTCTTCAATCCGTAGCAGCTCATTATATTTTGCCAAACGGTCTGAACGGCTGAGTGAGCCGGTTTTAATCTGCCCGCAATTGGTGGCCACGGCAATATGCGCAATGGTGGTGTCTTCCGTTTCACCGGAGCGATGCGAAAGTACGTTGCGATAGCCTGCTTTAGCAGCCATGTTCACCGTTTCCAATGTTTCTGTCAGCGTGCCAATTTGATTCACCTTAATCAGCACGGCATTCGCGCGGCCTGCTGCAATGCCCTCGGCTAAAATCTTCGGGTTGGTAACGAATAAATCATCCCCCACCAGCTGAATTTTCTTGCCCAGCACATCCGTGGCAGCCTTCCAGCCATCATAATCCGTCTCATGCATGGCATCTTCAATGGAACTGATCGGATAGTTTTTTACCAGATCGTCATAATAACTCACCATTTTATCTGCGGTAAGGATTTTCCCCTCACCTTTCAGATTATATTTACCGTTATCGTAAAATTCCGTGGCCGCAGCATCCAGCGCCAGCACCACATCCTCACCCGCGCGATAGCCCGCCTTATCAATCGCTTTCATCACATAATCCAGTGCTTCTTTCGTACTGGCCAGGTCCGGTGCAAAGCCACCCTCATCCCCCACCGCCGTGGAATAACCGCCATCCGCCAGCAGGTTTTTCAGGCTGTGGAAAATTTCCGCACCCATGCGCAATGCTTCAGAAAAACTGGCAGCGCCATGTGGCATCACCATAAATTCCTGAATATCAATCGGGTTATTGGCATGTTCACCACCATTGATGATATTCATCATCGGCACGGGCAGAGTATTAGCATTAATGCCGCCCAGATACGCATAAAGCGGCAGGCCGGCGCTCATCGCTGCAGCTTTCGCCACCGCCAGCGACACACCCAGCATGGCGTTTGCCCCCAAACGGGCTTTATTTTCCGTGCCGTCCAGCTGGATCATCGCGCGGTCAATCACCGTCTGCCAGCTGGCATCCATACCAATAATGGCATCGGCAATTTCATCATTCACGGATTGTACGGCTTTCAGCACACCTTTGCCCAGATAGCGACTCTTATCACCATCGCGTAATTCCAGCGCCTCCATGCTGCCGGTAGACGCCCCGGAAGGCACCGCTGCACGCCCCAGCGCGCCATCGGCCAGCTCCACATCCACCTCCACGGTGGGGTTTCCCCGGCTATCAAGAATTTCACGTGCATAGATTGCAATAATATCGGCCATCTTTTACCCTTAAAAATAATTCCCGCGTGGTATATCAGCTAGCCCAATCGGGTGAAAGTTTTTTCTGAAACGGCTCAGGAAACAAAAACATTTGCATTCATGCCGCAGAGGCTTCAATCTCTCCATTATGAAAGTTTTAACTATACATTTCGGAATAATTTCCACCTTCTGTTTTTTGTTTATCACTGCCTGCGCCGGCTCACATCCGAATGCCGAGCATGGCTTAAAGATTGAAACACATGGCACTGAAAGCTCCTCTGTGAACCCGTATTTGATAAAGCCGGATCCCTGTCAAAATAATGAAATGCTATCAGCACTTGCGGGCTATCAATGCAGTCTTGAGCAGGCGGAAGGCCATACGACATCACTACTATCGACCGTCCCTGCCGAGCTTTCAGCTCTTTAATGTAAAAAATGCTAAACATATTAATACTGGCCACTGTCGGCTTTTTTAAACAGACAATCTCTCGTGATGTTATCACAAAAAGTCAGGCAACCGGCTATGCTCAACTCTGCCTATCCATTGCCATTTTCATGCTGATTCCCGCCATCGTTGTGCAGCTGAGTATCATGCAGCGCTTTTCGCAAAATGGCACTTATCAACTGACGGATGAACTTATTGCCACCATCCGAACCATTCCAACCATCACCTACCACAGTGGCAGCATTCAAACGCCTGAGTCCAAATCCTATCTCATTGAAAGCGCCGAATCCGGCAATGATTTTCTACTAATTGATACCACCAAACCCATGGATGAGCTGACGAAGAATAATTCTGAGCCATTATTTATAATGAATAAGGATGAGTTGTCCGTCCATACCTATCAGGAATATAGGCAAATTATTAAAGTGAAAGATCTGGGACGCGCTTTAAGATTTCCTGATGATAAAGCTGTTATCATATCTGCCAATGACATTCTGCAGGCAGCCGAGGAAATTACAGCTAATCTCAACTCGGCGGGCATTATCTTTTATTTTAGCGTGGGCATCTCTCAGCTTGCTGAATTTGCGCTTCGGGTTTTAGTCTATGCCTTCATTGGCATGATGATCGGCGGCTGGCTGGGCATTATTCTTTCTTTCAAAACAGCATTGCGGCTGGCTTGCCTAACGGCCACCCCCCTGATTATTATTGATGCTTTGGGCATGGCCATCGGACAGCAGATTTTTGTTTTCAGAGCCCTCGTTTATTTTATTATTCAGAATGGTTTAATGTATTGGCATTTAAAATATCTCCGTCAAAACCCGGCATGACACCCTTCATCACGCAGAAACCTTCGCCTAATTTTAATGCACGGAAAACGCCGCATATAACAATGCTTGTGATGCATTACACCGGCATGAAGAGTGAAGATGAAGCGCTGCAACGCATGTGCAGCCCTGCGGGTGAAGTGAGTGCGCATTATATGATTAATGAGTCGGGAGATATCTTTCAACTTGTTGATGAGACACAACGCGCATGGCACGCCGGGCGCAGCTACTGGCATGGTGAAACAGACATTAATAGCTGCTCCATTGGGATTGAGCTGGTCAACCCTGGGCATGAGCATGGCTATCGCCCATTTCCTGAAAGGCAAATGCATTCTTTAAGCCAGCTCTCTCACGGGATTCTAACGCGGCACCCCATTCCGCAATATAATGTTGTGGGGCATTCTGATATTGCTCCGGAGCGCAAAGAAGACCCCGGCGAATTATTCGACTGGCGACGATTAGCCAAAGAAGGAATCGGCTGGATGCCGAAAGAACCACCGCACCACCAAGCAAATGCCCCCCTCCAATACGACCGGAACACACTTACTAAACGGCTTCAGGCTGCGGGCTATCATCTTTCCAGGCCACACAATGAGAATGAACTGAACAAGGTGATCACAGCCTTTCAACGCCATTATACGCCGGAACATTTGAAGCCATACTGGCATGCCATTGCGGATGAGGCATTATCACAGCTCCTTGAATTTATAAGGTAAAATTAACCGATGGCTGAAAGCAAAGAATTACGGCTGCGGAAAATGCTGATGAAAGGCGAAAAGCCTTTCTATGTGGGTCATGTTCATCCCTCCGCTTACTTTGCATCGGTTATGGCCATTCTCTTCGGTGGCGTTTTAAGTTTTGCACCGGAATTATTTGATCCTTTCCTTAAAGGTGATGTTGGCAAGGTTATTAAAGAAGGCATGGGCGGCGCAGGAGAAATTCTTTTCGGCATTGTAATCATGTTAATGGGAATGGTGCTTGGCTATCAAATCCACCGCCAGCGCGTTTACACCATTGATGCCGTAACAAATCTTCGCGTGCTTCACGTGGCCGGCGCTTCAGATAAAAAAAGGATGAGCATCTTCCTTCACCGTATAGAGCGCGTCAGAGTAAAGCGGTCTATGTTTGAACGGCTGATGTTTCGTGGCAGGGTGTTTGTGGATGGCAAAACAAAAGAGGAACATATTGAATTGCCTATGGTGGCAGAACCAAAGGAAATGGTACGCGCAATCCACTATGCAAAGGAACGTTTTCAGGAGCGCACTAAAATAATGCATAAAGACTTGAAGAAGCGCGAGAAAAAAGGCTTAAAATAATCTATGCCTTTAACGAAATATACTGAATCAACGTTGCTGCCAAAAGAGACAATACGTTATGCCGCCAGTTTGCATAAGTTTCACTTCATTGTTGCCTTGTGCTTTATTGCATTTGGCCTCTTTATGGCGATGCCTTCAGGGGGCGAAGTTTCAATACAAACCTCCTCCGACACAGCCAATTACTATATCGCCTCCGCCATTCAGATGGTTCAGGATTTTTTAAGAACACTGCCCGTGGAAGTGCAATCTTTTGTGGCAACCACCACCGCCCTGCGTAGCAGCTTCACAGGCATGCTTATTTTAATTGTCGGTATCTTTATCCTCGTCAATGGCATCATTAAAAAAATCAGCGTGGAGATGGTAATCACCAACCGTAAAATTATGCATAAAAAGGGATTGGTGGAAGTCAATGAAACCCAAATCCCTCTGGATAGAATTGAGGGGGTGAAGGTTCAGCAAACTGCGCTGGATCGCATTATTGGCCGCGGCAGCATTCTGGTAACGGGCATTGGCATGGAAATGATTGAACTCAAAAAAATTGCTGACCCGGCAAAATTTCGGATCAATGCCTATCAGGCCATTGAGGACTATAAACATGAACTTTCAGGGCGTTGATATATGAAAAACGGCTTTTCCTTTGTTGAACTGATTTTACTTGAATCTTAGGTTGATACCCTGCATCTTCAGGCCGAGATGGCTGGGCAGCTGCGTGCTTTATGCGCGAGGAAAGTCCGGGCTTCACGGATAGCAGCGCCGGATAACTCCCGGACAGGGCAACCTGATGGAAAGTGCCGCAGAAAATATACCGCATTGCTTGCAATGTAAGGGTGAAATGGTGCGGTAAGAGCGCACCGCATAGCTGGTAACAGCTTATGGCATGGAAAACCCCGCTGGAAGCAAGGCCAAATAGGAATAATCGGAGTTAACTCCTGATGTGTCCGCATCATTGATTATTCGGGTAGGCTGCTGGACGCATTAAGTAATTAATGCGCTAGATGAATGGCTGCCGTTCGCGTGATTCGTTACGTGAGCACAGAACCCGGCTTACAGGCCATCTCACTTTCCTGCCTTCTGCATCGCCTCCTCTGAACCACGCCGCGCCAAAGCATCGGCGCGTTCATTACCGGGGTCACCCGCATGCCCTTTAACCCAATGCCAGTGCACCTGATGACCACCTGCCGCCGCCTCAAGTTCAAGCCATAAATCAGCATTTTTTACAGGTTTCTTTGCCGCCGTTTTCCAGTTATTGCGCTTCCAGCCGGCAAGCCACTCCGTCATGCCCTTCATCACATAGGTACTATCCGTATAGAGCATAATTTCACAGGGCGATTTAAGGGCCTTCAGCCCTTCTATCACCGCCCTCAGCTCCATCCGGTTATTTGTTGTGTTTGCTTCGGCGCCATAAAGCTCCTTCTCCAGACCTTCATGCATAAGCAACGCACCCCACCCGCCGGGCCCTGGGTTTCCTGAACATGCACCATCCGTGTATAGAATTACTTTTTTCATCATTCCTTATCTCACGGCTCAACACCTGATGCAAAATTATCTTACCCACGAACGAACTTTGCCCAATGCCACCCATTGAACTGGCAATGCCCCCATGCAGACGCTATGAGAGATAATATGGTGCAACAAATCGTCATATCGTGCATTGCCATGCTTCTTTGGCTTCATCCAGTGGCAGGCTATGCCTCGCCGTGGGAGATTTCCGCAAGCGATATGCAGCTTATCAAACGCCTTGAAAAGCTTGCCAGCGCAAAGAACTGGAAGGAAGTTCGCAAAGAAGCATTAAAGGCCAGCAATAACGTGATCCCTGATATTTACTTCTGGCGGGAAGCGATTCGCGGCTCTGAATATGTTACATTTAATGAAATATCCTCCTTTCTTAAAAAGAATAAAGGCCTGCCGCGCTATGAGTTGTTACTTGAGCGCACGGAAGAGGCGATGGAAGTGACCACTCCAACGGATGATGTTTTATCATGGTTCCGAAATGGCGGCGCTTCAGAAAAAGATGGAGAGTTTATCACGCCACTGACCGCAAAAGGAAAACTTCACCTTGCGGAAGCTTTGATACAAACTGATGAGAAAAAATACGATAAACTGATTCGCTCATTGCTTGAAGAAAGTTGGATTCATGGCATTTTTTCTAAAGCTGATGAGCAGCGCTTTTGGGACAAGCATCAAAAAAGACTTACGCAAAACGGCACTTTTATGCGCATCAGCCGCCTGATTTGGGATGGCGAATACAGCAATGCAAAGCGCCTCATGCCATATGTTGATAACGAGGCAAGGCAATTGTTCAATGCCCGCATGGGTCTGCGCCAACGCGTCAGGAATGTTGACCATATGGTTGACGCCGTTTCCAAACGATATGTTAATGATGAAGGCCTCATTTATGACCGCATCCGGTGGAGAGAGAAAAACAAGCAGACAAAAGGCATTTTATCCCTTGTTAAGCAGCAGCCAAAAAATAAGTTCCGCCCAAAGGAATGGTGGCAACTTAATCGCAAATATATCCGCGCCATGCTCACAACGAATAACCACAGCATGGCCTATCGCCTGATTGCCAATCATGGCTTCAACCCTGAAACGGATACGAAGGATTTTGCCGAAGCGGAATGGATGGCAGGATGGCTGGCATTAAGACAAATCAAACGCCCACGGGATGCCTATCGCCATTTCTATATTATGTATCAACATGTTGAAACGCCCATAAGCCTTGGCCGTGCCGCTTACTGGGCGGGACGCGCTGCGGAGGATAACAATAATCAGGATATTGCCAACCAATGGTATCTTGAAGGCAGCCGCTACCCAACCAGCTTTTATGGCCAGTTGGCAACGGAAAAAACCGGCAGCAACACCCTGAAAGTAACGAGCGAACCCCTGCCAACCACCGCTGACATTAAAGCATTTCATGGCAACCGCATGGTCATGGCCGCCTTCATCCTTCACAAGGCCGGACATCGCTGGTGGCCGTCACAATTTTTACGCGCGGCTGTCCTTGCCGCACCCACAAATGGTGAAAAGTTTCTGATCAGCATGTTTGGCCTTGAAATTGGCCGGCCGGACTTAAGCATTCTAACCGCCAAAGAATCAACGAAAAATGGCGGCACAGTTTTTCCAACCGCGCATTACCCCACCATGATTCTTAAAGATTCGAAAGGCAAACCCATTAAAGAGCCTGAAGCGGCGCTTGTCCATTCCATTATGAAACAGGAAAGCCTGTTTATTCAGGATATCCGCAGCCACGCGGGCGCACTTGGTCTTATGCAACTGATGCCGGCAACCGCCCAAAGCGTTGCTAAAAGAATGGGGCTTTCACATCGCAAAAGCCGGCTAACTAACGAGCCCTATTACAACATCTCGCTTGGAAGCTACTATCTTAATATGCGCCTTGGGGATCTGGATGGCTCCTATATCCTTGCTATTGCTTCGTATAACGCCGGAATTGGCAACGTGACGCGATGGATTAAAAACCTTGGCGACCCAAGAAAACTGGAAACCACAGAGGAAATTATTGATTGGATGGAACAAATTCCATTCTCTGAAACACAAAATTATGTGCAGCGTGTGTTGGAAAATCTGCAATTGTATCGCTATATTCTGGATAAAGGACACGCACCCATCGTGAGACTTTCTTCTGATCTCAAGAGATAGCATACTCTATAAGGATTATATATATGCTGATTGGTGGAAAAATTTTAAAAGAGAAAATGATTCTGGTAACGGAATCTGCCCATGATGCTAATATGATTAAATTGGGACTGGCCGGTAAAAATAATTTTATTTCCATTCCGCCATACGGAAATCAGATTTTACCGCAGCTTGACACAGCCAATCTCTCCCTTCGCAAGGCTTCAAAACTACCCTTCAGTTATGAAGAAGTGAGAACCATTGTCAAAAAAGTTGAGGCTTTTGGTAAAGCCAGACCACAAACGGTGGCAAATATTACGAATGAGGCCCGGCACGTTCTGGAAGCACAGCTAACAAAATTCCTGCCGGATATCACAAACGCAAAGCTGGAACTTGCCGTTTCCTATAACTGGATCTCCATGCAGATTAATGGCGCTCATTTTCAGGAAATTTACGATGAAGTGCTGGAAATTCTTAATACTAACGCTGATCGCAACCTCAAGATTTTTAGTAATAATCAGGAAACAATCAGCATCCATAATTACGACATGCGCGGCATTTATATTGCCCGCGCGCAAATGGAAAAAATAATTGATGCATTTAAAAAGAATGCATTATTTAATATTGAATATAAACAGTCACTTCTGGTCAAATGCCTCGCCTTCATCACTAAATGCGTTGTTTTCATGGAAGCCCGTCAGCAATGTCAACATTCTGACGAAGCGTTTGAGCTTGAAAAAAATCGTCAATATAATCCTATGCTTGGCAATCGTGACTTTATTGAGCGCATGCAATCGGCTTTGGATACGCTCTCGCATGGCGGAGATTTGCTGGCATTGGATCTTGAAAAACTAGGAGAGCTCTATGCTATTTCTAAGAATGAAATTCAAATTGATAGCTTTGGCTTAATGCAGTCTATCCGCATGTGTTATGCCAACTTCATCAATGATTTTAAAAATGAAATATCAATGGCATACAAAGAAAAGCAACGTCAGGTGAGCGCCGCCTAGCGGCACTGATAAAAAAGACAAAATCTCAAAATATTTTTCTCAAAGGTCAGCTAAAACTCTACACATTGAATAATAAGTATGGTATTGGCTGCAAGGATAATAAATGAGTGATATAACTCAAAACAATTTGGAGTTGACCATGTCTGTATTAAAAATTTTAGCCTTAGCTGTTCTCATCTCTTTGGGCGCTTGTAGCGGCACAAAAAAAGGCGACATGGCAACTGACGGCTCTTTGAACGGTGATGGGTCTAACCCTGCCTATATTTCCGGTACGTCCCTTGAAAATATTGAACCCGGCACACAGGAAGAACTGGTTGCTGCAATTGGGGATCGCGTGTTTTTTGATACTGACAGCTCAATGATAACATCATCCGCCCAACAAACATTGGCACGTCAGGCGGAGTGGCTTAAAACAAATCAATCCATTAGCGTGGTTGTTGAAGGCCATTGTGATGAACGCGGAACGCGTGAATATAACTTGGCACTTGGTGAACGCCGCGCCAATAGCGTGCGAGACTTCCTCATCAGCCAGGGCATTTCTCCAAGCCGCATCAGCACCATTTCTTATGGCAAAGAACACCCTGAGTTTCTTGGCTCTAATCCGGATGCATGGGGAAAGAATCGCCGCGGCGTTACGGTTGTTACCAATTAAGATAGGTAGCATTAACTATCACCCCTTTTCTCGCCAATGGAATAATGTCAGCTTATAGATGGATTGCTGTTGGCCTGCTTTTCTGGTGTAGCTTTTATGTAAATGCTTCATCTGCATCGCCTGAAATTCAACGCATTGAAAGGCAGCTGCAGACACTGGAACGATATGTTTATGGCTCTCAATATCAGGGGCACACAGGGCAGCAACCAGCTGGAAATGAATTTAATGATGTTTATCAGAGGCTTCAAACTCTTGAGGTGGAGCTGCAAAAACTAACCGGCACGGTTGAGCGATTAAGTTTTCAGCTTCAACAGCAGCGGCAATCCTCGCCTTATTTATCGCAAAGCCTCGGTGGTGACTCCGAAGAAATCCAGGCCACCGCCCCATTAACATTGTCGCCGAATGACGCTCAGGATGAGGCGGAAAATAATAGTGAAAACACATCCGGCACACCAATGAGTAAAATGAAGGCCGAGGGGATTAAGGATCAGATTCTCCATCAATATAATCAGGCGCTCATTCTACTTAAACAAGGCAAGATTATGCTGGCCAGAAATAGCCTGAATGCCTTCATTGAGCAGCATGGCGATCATCGCTTATCCTCCAATGCCTATTACTGGCTGGGGGAAACTTATTTTGCAGAAGAACAATTTCAGCAAGCTGCCGTACAATTTATGGATGGCTATAATAAAGACCCAGCCGGCCCCAAATCTCAGGATAATCTATTAAAGCTTGGTGTGTCACTTGCGAATATCCGCAAAACAACCGAAGCATGCGCTACATTTTCTAAACTACTTGAGAACAACGCTTCTCTACGTAAAGATATTCGCGAAAAAGCAGAAAAACTAATGATATCCACCGGCTGTTAATCGCGCTGAATTACCATGCCAATGCACGAATTTGAGGCGCGTCTAAAAGCCAAACTTGCGGAGCTGCCATTCCTTTCAGCGGATGGCACTGTGGCGGTTGCCGTTTCGGGTGGGTTGGATAGCATGGCGCTTGCTGCGTGTCTGCGGCAATTAAAAAACCCATCTATCATTGCATTAACGGTTGACCACGGGCTTCGCCCTGCCGCCGGCGCGGAGGCCAGACAGGTTGCCTTATGGATGCAAACATTAGGCATCGAACATCACATTTTAACCGGCCACTGTGATGCGCATGAAAGTAACCTTCAAAATGCCGCGCGAAATCTTCGTTACGCGCTCATGCATGAATTTTGTGAGCATCAGCATATTCAGTCATTAATGTTAGCGCATCATCTGGATGATCAGGCGGAAACAATGCTCATGCGCCTGGCGCGCGGCTCCGGCCTTAAGGGGCTGGCGGCAATGGAGGTGGTTTCATACCATCAGGACTTAAGGCTTATTCGCCCTCTTCTCGAATTTCCAAGAAAAATGTTAAAGGACTATCTGACCGCAATCGGGCAAGGCTGGATTGAAGACCCAAGCAACCATCATCACCATTATGACCGAACTAAAATTCGCACCGCGCTGGGGCAGCTTGGCACTGAGCAAAGCCTGCTTAATGCCCGCCTTGGTAAGACGGCAGCCTATTTATCCGATGCTGCCCATGAATTATCCGAGCATGACGTGGCGTGGATTTCTGATCATATTCAAATGATTGGCGGCATCATTTCCATTCCGGCAGAAGCTTTTATGGCATTGCCTCAACGTGCGCAAATTGAAATTTTACACGCCTCCTTCTCCAAAATACTGCATGCGCCACATGAAGTACGAAGCTCAAGCTGCTTAAATTTAATAGAAAATCTTCAGAATGATGGCGCAAGACTTACCCTTGCGAAGATGATGATTGAAAGGAAGAAAAATAGTATTTTCATTGCACCGGAACCCTCTAAAGCACCTACATCACCCAAACTTCACCTAACCGATATCTACCCGGATTGTGAAGAAAATATGAGATCGGATGATTTTTTTTATATCGGCCAACTGGGGCAGTTTCTACCTTCAAAACTTAAACAGAGGCTAAAAAAACAATTTCAGCAGGATGTACCCGTGGGCATTCCTCTTCAGGGCATGACATGCGTGATTGAAAGCAAATTATTAGCCGATTTGGATCATGTTACTCTTGATAGAGAGTCTATCTCACTCCATATAGATCATATTGTGATCAGTCGACTTCCGGCACCCCATCTTGTAGCATCAAAGCATGCAGGAAAGGCGCTTGCAGCAAAGACATTAGCTTGGTAATGAACATAGGGAAATAGGTAAGTAATGCAGTCATTTATGAAAAATTTTGTGATATGGTTATTGGTACTCATATCCCTTTTTGCGCTTGTGGAAATGTTTCAGCTTGGCGAAACAAATGACAGTCTCCCTTTTTCGGAGTTTTTAAATAATGTGGATAATGGGCAAGTGGCGGATGCCACCATTATTGGCCGCACCATTGAAGGGCATTTTTCTTCCGGCACGAAATATAGCACCTACGCACCTGACTATCCCGGGCTTGTTGACCGCCTTTCTTCGCATGGCGTCACAATCAAGGCACAGCCTACAGAAACCACCATGGGTTCTTTTATTGGCATATTGCTTGGCTGGTTCCCTGTTTTGCTGCTTATTGGCGTGTGGGTTTTCTTTATGCGTCAAATGCAGGGCGGCAAAGGCGGCGGCGCAATGGGCTTTGGCAAATCACGCGCCAAGATGATGACGGAGCATACCGGAAAAGTAACGTTTAAGGATGTTGCCGGCATTGATGAGGCACGCGAAGAACTAACTGAAGTTGTTGATTTTTTAAAAGATCCGGAGAAGTTCCTGAAGCTTGGCGGCAAAATTCCTAAGGGCGTTCTGTTGGTCGGCTCTCCGGGAACGGGTAAAACATTACTGGCCAGAGCCATCGCCGGGGAGGCGAATGTTCCTTTCTTTTCAATCTCAGGTTCGGATTTTGTTGAAATGTTTGTCGGTGTCGGCGCAAGCCGTGTTCGTGATATGTTTGATCAAGGACGTAAAAATGCACCCTGCATCATTTTCATTGATGAGATAGACGCTGTTGGCCGCCATCGCGGCACGGGCATGGGCGGCGGCAATGATGAGCGAGAGCAAACACTTAACCAGCTTCTGGTTGAAATGGATGGCTTTGAAGGTAATGAAAGCGTTATTTTGATTGCGGCAACTAACCGGCCGGACGTGCTGGACCCTGCCCTGCTTCGCCCAGGCCGGTTTGACAGACAAATTGTTGTTTCCAGTCCGGATATTAAAGGCCGCGAGGAAATCCTGAATATTCATACCAAGAAAGTGCCGCTTTCTCCTGATGTGGATATTAAAATTATTGCACGTGGAACACCGGGTTTTTCCGGTGCGGATCTGGCAAATCTTGTCAATGAAGCCGCACTCCTTGCGGCACGCAGAAATCGCAAAGTGGTAACAATGCAGGAACTGGAAGATGCTAAAGACAAGGTGATGATGGGCGTTGAGCGCAAATCAATGGTTATGGATGATGAAGAAAAACGCCTGACGGCGTTCCATGAAGCCGGACACGCGATTGTTGGAATTAACTTACCGGCCAGTGACCCTATTCATAAAGCCACGATCATTCCGCGTGGGCGGGCTTTAGGGATGGTGATGCGCCTCCCTGAAAAAGACCGCCTATCCGTTACCGTTGAAAAAATGAAAGCCGATATTGCCGTGGCAATGGGTGGCCGCGTGGCAGAGGAAATGATCTTCGGAGAAGACAAAGTGACCAGCGGCGCTTCCTCTGACATCAAATATGCAACACAGATGGCGCGTGGCATGGTGACGGATTATGGGATGAGCGATAAAATTGGCCCCGTTTTTCATGGCAGTAATAATGATGAGCCTTTTCTGGGTTATTCAATGACACAGCGTTCAGCATCCTCGGAAGAAACTGCACGCTTGATTGACTCTGAAATTAAACGGCTGGTTGATGAAGGCTACCAACTGGCACATAAGCTGCTTAAACAAAAGAATAAAGACCTTTACACACTTGCTGAAGCACTCATTGAGTATGAAACTTTGTCGGGTGATGAGATCAGGGATTTGCTTGATGGCAAGCCGATTAAAAATGTGAAGAAAAAAGAAAAGAAAGGCAAACCCTCCGTTGGCTTACCCAAAACAGGCAAATTGAAGCCAGAGCAAAACAAAGAGGCGGATAAAAAAAATAAACCCGCCGATAAAAAGCCGCGCACCGCTTCCAAAAAACCTGCTAATTCCAATGAGAAAGAGTCTAAAAAATGAGTCGTGAATTATTTGGCACAGATGGCATACGCGGGCAGGCTAATCAGCCGCCGATGGATAGCTTAACGGCCATGAAAGTTGGCATGGCTGCCGGCCATTATTTTAAGCGTGGAAGCCACAAGCACCGCGTTGTTATCGGCAAAGACACCCGCCTGTCCGGCTATATGATTGAGCCGGCTCTCACAAGTGGGTTTATTGCCATGGGGGTGGATGTCATTCTGCTTGGGCCCATTCCCACGCCCGGAGTTTCGATGGTTGTTCGATCACTCCGCGCCGATCTTGGCGTGATGATTTCAGCATCTCATAATCCTTATGAAGATAATGGCATTAAGCTCTTTGATGGAAACGGCAATAAATTGAGTGATGAAATTGAGCTGGAAATTGAAAAATTAATGAAAAGTGATCCTACGGAGCATCTGGCCGCACCGCAGGATTTAGGACGCGCCAAGCGCCTGGACGATGTGGTGGGGCGTTATGTTGAATATGTAAAACAAACTTTCCCTAAAGAACTTCGGCTTGATGGGCTTAAAATTGTGATTGATTGCTCTAATGGTGCATCTTATAAAATTGCGCCTACCATTTTATGGGAGTTGGGCGCAGAGGTTATTCCTCTTTCCGTTAAACCTGATGGCTTTAATATTAATAAAAATTGTGGCTCAACCTACCCTCGCCTTCTTTGCGCCGAAGTAATTAAACATGGCGCAGATATTGGCATTGCGCTGGACGGCGATGCCGACCGGCTGGTTGTGTGCGATGAAAAAGGGCAATTGGTGGACGGCGACCAAATTATGGCAACCATTGCAGCCTATTGGAAAGCCGAAAATAAACTGAAGAATAATGCCATTGCCGCAACCATTATGTCCAACATGGGCATGAAAGAATATCTCAAAAGTCTGGATGTTTCCGTCCATGAAACATCCGTGGGCGATCGTTATGTGCTTTCAGCAATGGCGGAACATCAGTTAAATTTCGGCGGCGAACAATCCGGCCATATTATTTTTGGTGACCATGCCACCACCGGCGATGGCCTGCTTGCTGCGCTTCAGCTATTAGCTGTTTTAGTGAAGAAAAATCACCCTGCCAGTGAAGTGCTGCACCCATTTGCCCCCTACCCTCAATTGCTTGAAAATTTCCGCTACGCGCCGGAGCATGCCACTCTTCTGGACACTCCTGCAATACAAAAAGCGATCAAGGAAGCGGAGGCAAAATTAGAGTCCAAAGGCCGCCTCGTTATCCGAAAATCAGGAACGGAACCCCTCATCCGCGTGATGGCCGAAGCGCGGGAAAGTTCGCTTGCTGCGGCGGCCGTTGCGATAGTGATTGACGCCCTGAAGCAAACTTCTCAAAAAAGCGTTGCTGCTTAAGCACCAGTAATCATTGTAAAAAGCTTTGTTGCAGCATCGCGCTGCGCCTTCTTTTTGTTGCCTGCGCTGGCTTTCACCGGCTCATAGCCGGAAACAAAAACCTCAACCGTAAATTCGGGTGCATGCGCCGCGCCGGTTTCATTAACAAATCGATATTCCGGCAGGCCAAGACCATGCGCCTGCGTCCATTCCTGTAAAGATGTTTTGGGATCCTGAGGCACAGCAACGCTCTTCTGTATCTCTTCTTTAAACCACTCGCCAACTTTTTCATTTGCAGCCTCCAGGCCGCCATCAACATAGATGGCCGCAATAAAAGCCTCCATCGTATTTTCTAAATTTGCCGGATTCTCTCTGCCCCCGGCGCCATCTTCGCCCACACCAAGAAGCATATGATTTTGCAGCCCAATTGATGTAGCAACTTTTGCAAGTGTGTCACGGCAAACCAATGCCGCCCGGCGTTTAGCTAAATCTCCTTCCGACTCATCAGGAAAAAGCTTCAGCAATCTATCTGAAATAAGAAGGTCAAGCACCGCGTCACCAAGAAATTCAAGGCGTTCATAATGCACAACACCGGGATGTTCAGAGGCATAGCTTGGATGCGTTAACGCCTCTTTTGCAATGGCGGCATCCTTAAAATGATACCCGGCAATGATCATATCTTAGTCTCATGGGCATTTAATGACTTTAAAAAACGCCCCCCACGGAAGTCAGAAAACCATCGCCAGACTTTCCACAGGCTGCTTTTTGTTGAAACAAAGATAATTTCAGCGCGACCAATCAAATGTTCAACCGGAATAAAACCAACCGGCGCCGTTCGGCTATCCGCCGAGTTGTCCCGATTGTCCCCCATCAGAAAAAAATGCCCATCAGGCACAATAAATTCCGGCGTATTATCAAGCAGCCCGCGTGGGGTTTCATCCAGAATATTAAACTCCGTTTCTGCATTCAGGCGTTGCTTATACTGCCTTATTTCTTTGGTAACATTTCCGTTCAGCTCTAAAAAATAACCATCCTCAACACGCTTAACCGGCTGGCCATTAAGATATAACTGGCTTTCTTTTACCTGCACATGATCCCCCGGCAGGCCAATAACTCGCTTGATATAATCTGTTCCCGGCATTGTTGCAGGCCGAAAAACAGCAATATCCCCACGTTCTGGCATTTCAAAACCAATACGCCCCTTAAAAAAGGGCAGCCCAAATGGGAAGGAATAGCGGCTCCAACCATAGGCAAATTTTGAAACGAAAATAAAATCTCCCTCAAGTAACGTAGGCTTCATAGAGCCGGAGGGAATATGAAAAGGCTCATAGGCAAGGCTTCTGAAAGAAAGCGGCAAAAGGATGCAGAAAATAATTAAAAACGTCCAGCTATCCAGAAAGCGCTTCTTGTGAGTCTTGGTTTCTTTTGTCATGCAAAGAGTCTTAAGTGGCTAACCGCTAAAAAGCACGCAATTTTTTATGGCTTAGGCAATAAGCATGCCTCAATATCTTCAACCAGAAAATCCGCTTTATATTGGTGTTTGAACCATGTTGTTTGACGCTTTGCATACCGGCGCGTTTCACGCATAATGGATTCCGCCGCCATTTCTAATGTGGTTTGACCCTTTAAAACCTCTGCCAAATTTTTTACCCCTAAAACACTCCACGCCCCACTTTCCGGGCAAAGGCCATATTTTTCAATGGCAACCCGCACCTCCTCCACCACGCCGCGCTTAAGCATCACGGCGAAGCGTTTATTGCATTGTTCATAAAGCCACGCCCTCTCCGGTTGAATCAAAATAGTATAGGATTGATAACCCGCAACGGGCGATTCCGTGATTTGCTTTTGCCAGAATGAAAGGCTTTTCCCGGTTGATTTAAAAACGGATAAGCCACGAATAATGCGCTGTTTATCACGTGGGCTAATTTTCAGCGCCACTTCGGGGTCAACTTGTTGAAGCTCCTGATAAAGCGTTTCTATCCCCACAGATATCACCTGCTCTTCCAACTCCTGCCTTATATCTTTGGAAATTTCAGGTGTTGCGGCAATGCCTTTTAAAAGACATTGCAGGTACATTCCCGTGCCGCCCACAACAATAGGAATGATGTTTGCCGCAACAAGTTCCTTTATCTTTGCGGCAACCAAACCCAACCATTTTGCAACCGAATATTGTGCATCCAGCGGCACGAAGCCATAGAAATGATGTGGACAAGCTTGTAGTGCATCAAGGCTTGGCTGCGCCGATAATATCGGCAAATGTTCATAGAGCTGCATGGAATCGGCGTTAATAACCTCACATTCCTTTCCCGTGACAGAACTGAGCCACTGCGCTAAAGAGAGTGCAAAAGCAGATTTACCACTGGCGGTCGGGCCGCCAATAACAAAATACTCAATTTGATCCGGATGATGAGGCAGCATGAAAACTTATCCCACACATCAACATGGCGTTGCAACTATTGTTGGAGATGGCAGCGCAATCAACCTCAATCAAGGTGAAATGGATACCATTGTTGACGCACTGCAATCGCAAGGCGCAATTATTGAAAATATCGCGTGGCTGAAAGATGGCATTGCCGCTGATATTTTCTTTGCCGTGCTGCCCATTGACGAAGCCAGGCAATTGCTTGCGCAATTGCTTGCATATGTTCCGCTGGATTTTTCTGTGCAGCGGGTCGCCAACCGTGCCAAAAAATTGCTTATTAGCGATATGGATTCCACCATTATTCAGCAAGAATGCATTGACGAACTGGCCGGCTTTGCCGGAATTAAACCTCAAATTTCAGCGATTACCGAACGCGCCATGAATGGTGAGCTGGATTTTGAAGCGGCACTCATAGAGCGCGTTGCATTGCTTAAAGATCTGCCTGAGAGCGTTCTGCAACAAACATTTGAAGAAAAGATTATCTTAATGGATGGCGCAGTTGAGCTGGTTAAAACTATGAAAGAAAGCGGCGCTACGGCGGTGTTGGTCTCCGGGGGTTTCACCTTTTTTACAGAAAAGATTGCGGCCATCTTAGGGTTTGACGGCCATGAAGCCAACACACTTGAAATTAAGGATGGGCTGTTAACAGGCAATGTTTTGAAGCCCCCCTCCAACAGCCAGACGAAGCTGGATTCCTTGCTGTTTCACAGCCAGAAACTGAACCTCACGCTCCATGAAACCTTAGCCATTGGCGATGGCGCGAATGATTTGCCAATGATTCAGGCATGCCTTAAAGGCGGGGGCATGGGGGTTGGCTATCACCCAAAGCCTCATGTTGCTGAAATTATTAAACAATCTGGCGGCATAATTATCAAGCATACAAACTTAAAAAGCCTCATTTATATGCAGGGTCTTCCGGAGTGAATCTCCACGGGCCAAGGCCCGTGGTATCACGCTTCGCTACGCTCAGATTT
>JAUIEX010000016.1 GCA_030429725.1 Alphaproteobacteria bacterium | reverse complement strand
CTCGCGCTCCTCAGGTGCACCGTCAATCTCATCATACGCCTTGAAATCACCAAAATATTTCGTGATCGCAGCCGTCAACGTCGTCTTACCATGGTCAACGTGACCAATCGTACCAATGTTAACGTGAGGCTTACTACGCTCAAACTTCTCTTTCGCCATCTTACCGTACTCCACTTATAAAGCTATGTTACGCGCTGCGGTGTGTTTTAGTGGAGCGGGTGAAGGGAATCGAACCCTCATAACCAGCTTGGAAGGCTGGGGCTTTACCACTAAGCTACACCCGCTTTGTTACGTATTCGCGTGACACAGCGGCGCATCAATTAGGGCGCTTTACCTACACGAACCAATTACGTAAGGCAACGATTATTTTCTGCTTTTGTACGTTTGTTTTCAGATTACCTGCTTTGCCTTTACCGCACAAGACAGGTGGCTGAAAACAGAAAATTAGCATAAAACACACTAACAAGCTGATATTTATATATATTTATTTTTTAAGCGGCCTGCGTCTGATGGCGTGTGACATGTTGATAGAGAACACGCAGCATTGCTTCCGTCCCTTGATTGGCAATGGAAGAAATGGCGTGCGTTGCCAATCCGGCATGGTGAAAATCTGCTTCCACTTTCTTCAGTGCATCCGGCTGGATGGAATCACATTTTGTTAATGCAATCAGCTCAGGTTTGATGGCAAGATCCGAGTGATAAGATGTTAATTCATGGCGAATCAGCTGATAATTTTCATAAGGGTTTTCCATCGTAGCATCCACCAGATGCAACATGACCGCGCAGCGTTCAATATGCTTCAGGAATCGATCTCCCAGCCCCTGACCTTCATGCGCCCCTTTGATAAGCCCCGGCAGGTCAGCCATAACAAATTCGTGGCCGTCAATGCTGACAACGCCCAGCTGTGGGGTTAGTGTTGTGAACGGATAGTCGGCGATTTTTGGCTTTGCGCGGCTGATAACGGAGAGGAGGGTGGATTTTCCGGCATTGGGCAGGCCAACAAGGCCAACATCGGAAAGGAGTTTAAGTTTCAGCCAGATAGTATGTTCTTCGCCGGGAAAGCCGGGCGTGGTTTTGCGTGGCGCCTGATTGGTGCTGCTTTTATAGGCGGCATTGCCCGTTCCGCCATCGCCGCCTTTAGCGATGACAAGCTCCTGACCATCCTCGATAATATCCGTGATTTCCAGTTCACCGTCTTCCAGATAAACGGTGGTGCCAACCGGAATGGTGACAATCAGATCTTCCCCTGATGCGCCGCTTCGTAGCTTGCCCATGCCCGGGCGGCCATTTTCAGCGGTGAAATGCTGTTGAAAGCGAAAATCGATCAGCGTATTCAGTGCCTTGGTGCCGCGCAAAATAACGCTACCGCCGCGCCCGCCATTGCCGCCATCCGGCCCGCCTTTGGGAAGGTTGGCTGCACGCAGGAAGCTCAGGCAGCCGGCGCCGCCTTTGCCGCTCTTCACATAGATTTTTGCTTCATCCAGAAATTGCATGTTTATCTCACAAAAAAGGGCGCTGTGCAGCGCCCTTGATTTTTACAGCGATGTAGAAGCTAAGCCGCTTCATTCACCACATTTACAAACTGGCGCTGACGAAAGCCAATTTTGAATTGCACTTTACCCTCCGCTTTGGCGAAGAGGGTATGATCTTTCCCCATGCCAACATTTTCACCGGGATAAAATTTTGTTCCGCGCTGACGCACCAGAATATTACCGGCGATAACATTTTCGCCACCATATTTTTTAACACCTAAACGACGCCCTTCGGAATCACGACCGTTACGAGAACTACCACCTGCTTTCTTATGTGCCATAACTTACTCTCTTACTTATGGTTTTAAAGTTATCTTTATTTATCTTCTTTCTTTGCAGCTGTCTTTTTAGGAGCCGCTTTTTTCTTAGGAGCCGCTTTGGCTGCTGTTTCTTTCTTGTCAGCCGGCTTTGCCGCTTTTGGTGCAGCAGCTTTTTTCTCCGCAGCGGGAGCAGCCTTGGCCGCACCTTTTGGCGCAGCTTTGGCTCGTAAATCGGTTCCAATGCCCTGAACACGCAGAACCACAATTTCCTGACGGTGGCCTTTCGTGCGGCGGTAATTATGACGACGCTTCTTTTTGAAGACCAATACCTTGTCGTCTTTACGTTGCTCCAGCACTTCTGCAGAAACCTTGTAACCCGCCACGTCCTTGGCGGCCACTTTAAGGCTCTTGCCGTCATTAACCGCAAGAACATCCTCTAAAAGAATGACTTCGCCAGCCTGAAGGTCACTTTCAGGTGAGAGTTTTTCAACTCTAATCACATCATTTTCAGCAACTTTATATTGCTTACCGCCTGTTTTTACCACTGCGTACATAATCGTCTCCGTTTGGAAAGAGTGGCGTAGTTACGGCATTCCCGCGTTGCTGTCAAGCACTGCATTCTGTGTAAGTGATGCCAGATCCGGGTGACGTGCTTTGAGGTAATGCAGGCTTGTATCCGTGTATGATTGGAGGCTTGGGTGTAAAAAACAGGCAATTTCAACTGTTTTTCCCTCTTTAAAGCGTTGCAGTGACGGGTAGCTGTGAACCTGCTTCAGGCCGTTTTTAAGGTGATATTGTATGGTTTTTTCTGCATCGGCATAGACCGTTAAAAAAAGCGCATTAAACCCCGCATGCAGCATGTGCATTCCGCGAAGATAGGCTAAAGCGTGGCCTATGCCCTGTTTGCGAAGTGTTGGTGCCACATAAAGCTCCTGAAACTTTGCGGGTTTGAGCGTGGTTCCATCAGGTTGCTCTAAGAGCGCATCCACTTCCGGCCAGACATGCCGGCGGTAAGCGCTGGCCGCGCCGACGGCGGCAATTTTCCCCTGATATTCGGCAACATAAGCGCAACGTTCTTGGCCAATAACCATGCTGGTTTTGTCACCATTTGACGAGATGCCGAAGAAAGCCTGCCAGTCCTTAGTGAGGGATTCGGGCGTAACGCTCTCCTGAATCAAATCATAGAGCGCATGATATTGCCTGTAATATTCATGCCAGGCGGTGTGTTCCATGGCGACAACATCGGGGATGTCATCCGGTGCCATTGGGCGCAATAGAAGGTTCGGCAATAAGGATTTTTCGGGCATGTTACTGCTATAACGCTTGCCGCTCTGTTTGTGGAGAATAAAAACAGTAGAGATTTGTGGCATTTTATCTATGTTCGGCAGTATGAGTAATGCACCTGAAAAACAGAATAATAAATTATGGCAGAAGGCCGGGGTTGCAACCCGCCCGGAAGTAACGGCCTATATGATCAGCAAAAATCTGGAGGCAGATAATGCATTGCTGCCTTATGATGTGCTGGGCTCTAAAGCGCACGCGCAAATGCTGGCCGGCGTTGGGCTGTTAACGGATGAAGAAGCTAATAATATTGTAAAAACATTGGATGAGGCATTGGTGGCGCACGCTTCCGGAGCCTTTATTTTGCAGCAGGAAAACGAAGATGTTCACACCGAAATTGAAAAATTCTTAGTGGATAGGCTGGGCGATGTTGGCAAGAAAGTGCATGTTGGGCGCAGCCGGAATGATCAGGTGCTGACAGCGATGCGGCTTTACACGCTGGATCACCTGAAGCAAGCGCGGGCATTGGCGCTGAATACGGCGGAGGCGTTGCTGAATTTTGCAAAGCAATATGAATTTATTCCCATGCCGGGTTTCACCCATATGCAGCACGCCATGCCTTCCAGTGTTGGGCAATGGGCAGGGTGTTTTGTGGAGTCACTGCTTAATGATTGTGTGGCATTGGACGCGGCGATTAACCTGAACAATCAATCGCCACTTGGCAGCGCGGCGGGTTTTGGCACGGCCATGCCGCTGGATCGGGAAATGACAGCAGAGAAGCTTGGCTTTGCCAAAGTGCAGGTGAATGCGCTTTATTGCCAGCTTTCACGTGGGAAATTTGAGGCTTTTACGATTCATGCGCTGAGTCAGGTGATGTTAACATTGGGCAAGCTGGCGAATGATCTGGTGATTTTTTGTTCGCAGGAATTTTCATTCTTCAAGGTTGACCCGTCACTCACCACCGGCTCCAGCATTATGCCGCAAAAGCGTAATCTGGACATTATGGAGGTGCTGCGGGCGAATGTGACGGTGATCCAATCCTTGCAGATGCAGTGTCAAACCGTGGGGATGAACCTGATCTCAGGCTATAACAAAGACCTGAAAGTGACGAAGAAGCCGCTGATGGATGCGTTTGATATTACACAGAGCAGCCTTGAAATTGTGCAGCTATTGCTAACCGGGCTTCAGCCGAATGAAGAGAAATTACTCGCGGCATTTGATGATGTTGAAATTTACGCGGCCGATATTGCCAATGACATGGTGAAAGGGGGAGTGCCGTTCCGGGATGCTTATCGGAAAGTGGGAGAAGCCTTGAAAACGCTGGAAAAGCAAGATCCGGTTGCCAATATCAAAGCCAAAACGCATTTAGGTTCAACGGGTAATCTGGCGTTGGATCGCTATGGGGCGCAAATTAAGATGCTAAGGAAAGGCTGAACAAATCCCGCCGTTAAAGCGTGAGGCCTTTCATTGAAATTTCCGGCTCGTTACCGTCAATAATATCAGAAACAATACGGGCGGAGCCGGCAGCCTGCGTCCAGCCCAGCGTGCCATGGCCGGTGTTGAGGAAAAGATTTTTCAGGGGTGTTTTCCCTAAAATAGGGGGGCCACCCGGTGTGGAGGGGCGCAAACATGCCCATTCCCCTGATTTTTCAAGGTAAGGAGCTAAATCCGGGAAGTTTTCACGAACCAGACGGCGCAGAATATTCAGGCGATTCAAGCTTAAATCATGGTTATAGCCGGCAAACTCCGCCGTTCCTGCAATGCGAAGCACGTTGCCCAAGCGGCTGAAAACCACCTTGTCGTTATGGTCGGTCAGGCTGATATGCGGCGCGGCATCCTCTGCAAGTTTTTCAGGCAATGGCACAGACATACTATAGCCTTTCATGGGATAGATGGGGACATGAATGCCAATTTGGCGCAGATAGAGCGGGCTATAAGCGCCCAGCGCCATCACGAAAATATCGGCGCTGAACGTGCCGGCGCTTGTTTCCACCGCGTAGAGCAGGTTATTTTTTTTCACCAGTTTTTTGATATCGGCATCATAATAAAAACGTACTTTATTCCCGGCTTCCTTCTCACGCTCGGCCAGTGCCTGAGTGAAGAGGAAAATATCGGCGCTTTCATCGAGCGGAAAATTCAGACAGCCATAAAGCCGCTTGGCGCGTGTTTTAAGCGCGGGTTCGATGCGTAAGGCCTCTTCTGCCGTTTTTTCCTCGTAAGGCACGCCAAACTGCGTTTGAAAATCCGCTTGCTTTCTGGCGTCATCATATTGTTTCTGCGTATCCAAAAGATGCAGGATGCCTGTTTTTGTATAGTGGCAGTGCAGGTTTAAATCGTCCTGCAGGCGGTGCATGATTTCCCGCGAATAAAGCCCAAGGCGCAGCATGGTTTCGGTATTTTTTGCGGTGTTTTTATTCAGACATTGCCACAGAAAACGCCCGGCCCAGCTCCACATGGCGGCATCCAAACGCCAGCTGAACATAAGTGGCGCGTCGGTTTTGCCCATCCATTTGATGGCTTTCATCACCGATGCCGGGTTTGCCCACGGCTCGCCATGGGAATAAGAAAGCTGGCCGCCATTGGCATAGCTGCACTGCCTGGCGGGTTCGGGCTCCCGGTCAATGACTGTCACATCATAGCCGCGCTTGCTTAAAAAATAAGCGGTGGTGATGCCTGCAACGCCGGCTCCTAAAATCAATACACGCATAAGCGCTACCCAACCTCCATGAACTTTGTTAATCATAACATGAAACAATTTTATGGGCACAGAAATATGCGTGATTTACCCCTCCAGCCGTATCAGAACTTCATGTCAAAATTGGCCGATATCTCAGGGCAAATTATTCGTGATGCCTACCATGCTATCCCGAATATTGTGCTTAAGCAGGATCAAAGCCCGGTGACGGAAATTGATCTGGCGGTGGAAATGGCGCTTCGGGCGCAGATTACAGAAAATTATCCGACGCATGGGATCATTGGCGAGGAATATGATGATGTGAATCCGGACGCTGAGTTTGTTTGGGTGTTAGACCCGATTGACGGCACGCAAAGTTTTATGATTGGCCGCCCGATTTTTGGAACATTGATCTCTTTAATGCATCAGGGGGAGCCTGTTCTTGGCCTGATTGATCAACCCATTACCGGGGAGCGGTGGCTGGGTGTTGGCGGCGGGGAGTGTCTGTATGGTGGCGATGTTATTCACACGCGTGCTTGCGCGGCGTTATCCGAGGCAACATTATGCACCACCAGTCCGGATCTTTTTGATGTTGAGCAATTCAAGCAATTTAAGACGATACGGGGAAAAAGCCGTCACGCCATTTATGGTGGTGACTGCTATTCTTACGGGCTTTTGGCGCGCGGTCGCGTGGATGTGGTGATTGAGTGCGGGCTGAAACTCCATGATTTTAGCGCATTAGCGCCGATTATCCACAGTGCCGGTGGCATTATGACAGACTGGCAGGGCAAGGCCATCACCCAGCAATCTGATGGGAATGTGGTTGTCTGTGGTGATGCGAGGCTTCACCGGCAGATTCTGGAAATGCTGAGGGAAGGCTAGGCCAATTCAAAGGTTGCAGCCACTTCCACGGCGGCATTCATCGGCAGTACGGAAACGCCATAAGCCACGCGGGCATGCTTGCCTTTATCTGCGCCCAGCGCATCAAGAATAAGCTGTGAAGCGCCATTAGCAACGATGTGGGGCTGATCAAAATCAGCCGTGGCGCTGACTAGAATTTCCAGCTTGATGGTTTTAGATATTCTGTTCAGGTCGCCGCCGCACGCATTTTTAGCATGGGCAAGAACATTGAGCGCACAGATACGCGCGCAAGCCTGCCCGGCTTCTAATGCCTGATCTTTTCCAAGCTGGCCTGTGTGGCTTAGTGCGCCATTGGCAAAGGGCAATTGGCCGGAAATCACAAGCTGCTTGCCGCTGATCTGATAAGGTACATAGGCGGCGGCAGGCGCTGAAACCTCAGGTAACTGAATATTATGGGATGCCAGATTTTCTTCGACTGTCATGGGGTGCTCCTTAGGCATTGTTATAAAATGGTGAAAGTAATTTGCTGGAAATGGCGCAATGGCGCAATCATTTCCTGCAACTTATTTATGTTCTCCAAAAACGAGGAGAAAGCAGCACTAAAATAGTGAAAATCTCAAGCCGGCCGATAAGCATACCGAAAGAGCAGATCCATTTTGCACTGTCCGTTAAGAAAGCAAAATTACCGGCCGGCCCAACATGCGGCCCAAGACCAGGGCCAACATTGGCTATCATGCTGGCTGCGGTGCTCATGCTGCTGAGGTAATCCAACCCGGTAAAGCCCAGCAAGATGGCCAGCAGTGAGAAGATAAAGCCGAAGAAGATGATAAAACTCATCACGGAGCTCATAATATTTTCAGAAATAGGCTTGCCGTTAAACATCGGGCGGAACACGCCATGCGGCTGCATAAGCTGATAAACCTGTGTTTGTGCACTGGAAAACAGTACCTGAAAACGAAAAATTTTAATGCCGCCTGCCGTGGAACCCGTGCAGCCACCAACCACGGTCAGCAGGAAGAGGGCGGTGATGGCAAAATCACCCCAGATATTATAATCCATGGTTGAAAAGCCTGACGTTGTGATGATTGAAATCACGTTAAAAGATGACTCGCGCAGCGCCAGCCCAACGGGCAGCCGCATGCCAAAGACCAGCCAGCAAAAGGCCAACCCAACGGAAATAATAACAATGATAAAAAACCAACGCACCTGACTATCCATCCACAAGGCCAGCGTCCTTCCGCGAAGCATTTGGATATAGAGAACAAATGGAATGCTTCCAAGCAGCATGAAGATGGTCATGATCACTTCAATAATGGGGCTGTCATAATAGCCTATGGACATATTGTGGGTGGAAAAACCACCCGTTGAAACCGTGGTCAACGCATGCGCCAACGCATCAAACGCCTTCATTCCTGCCAGCCACATGCCACCAAAACATAAAACCGTTAAAATGAAATAAACCCCTAAAATGGCATTGGCCACCTGCTGGGCGCGAGGAAGAACCTTATCCGCCGTGTCGGAAGATTCCGTCCTGAAAAGTTGCATTCCGCCAATTTTCAGCAAAGGCAGCAAAGACATTGCCATAACGATGATCCCGATACCGCCAAGCCATTGCAAAATTGCGCGCCAAAGCAAGATGCCCTTTGAGACATTATCAACGCTGATGATAACCGTTGCCCCGGTTGTTGTAATGCCGGACATAGATTCAAAAAATGCGTCGCTGAAACTAAGATGAATATCACAAAACATGAACGGCAATGCGGCAAAGATAACCAACGTTAACCAGCTGATGGTGGTCAGCAGAAATGCCTGCTTGATGGTGAGTTCGCCCTTTTGCCCCTGATTTGTGAGGTAAAGTGCGCCGCCCACAAATCCTGTTAGGAATGCTGAAACTAAGAAGAAAATCCAGTTTCCATGCCCGCTTAGAGCATCAGCAAGCGCGGGAAAAAGCATTGCAAATGACAGAATGCCCAGCAAAACGCCGGTAACCATTAAAATAGGGCGAAGATTGATCATATTGCTGAAATATTAAACGTGTCTTACAGATTAATTTTCAAGGAAATAGACTTCTGTGCGGCGGTTTTCCTGATTTTTGATGCCATCTGCCGTTGTTTCACGAAGGTCGGTCTCTCCAAAGCCCAACGCTTCCATGCGGGCGGCGTTCACCTGGCGTTCAATCAGCTTCTCTTTAACGGCCTCGGCGCGTTTTTGTGAGAGGCGAAGATTATAGGCATCGCTGCCGGAAGTATCCGTGTGCCCTTGAATGCTAATACGAAGGGCTGGGGCGGCTTTGGCTTCGCGCGCAACGTCGTCAATGGTGCCAATGGAAGCCGTTAAAGGAGAAGACATGTCAAACCCATGATAAATAATATATTCTTCTTTCTTAACCGCCGGTGCGCCGGCTGAGGCTGCGGGAGCGTCGCCCGTTAATAGGAGAGGGGCTTTTTGCATGGAAAGCGGGAGTTGAGCATTCTGACGTGTGTCCGTGATGGGGCCGCCATCGGTATTCTTTCCTGCATTTTCAGGGTATTCGGCCGTCAATGATGCCGGTAATTTATATGGCTCATCTTTCTGGTATGCGAGGCGGTTTTTCGCTTGCTGAAGCTGATAAATGGCGCTGAAGAATTCATCCCGGCAGGTGGTGGAATGTTGTACCATCCAATGGGTTTCTTCCATTACCCAACAATCATAATAAAAGAAAACATTAGCAGCTTCGCGCGTTGCCGTGTGTTTGATCTGTCCCTCTGTTTCATCAAATAACAATTCTCTGGCGTCGTTTAAGGGCGCAAAGGCAGAAGGACGCAAAGTTGTGGCATTTGGCACTAACGGCATAAGATTTCTGCCGGTGCGGGCAGCGCTGGCGCGGCTGGAAAATTCCTGAGAGACGGCAGGGATGGTGGATGTTTGAGCATAGGCATCATAAAGCTTGGCCAGCTCAAGATGGTAGATTGTTGCCGATGTTTTGCTCGTCATCTGGCAGGCGGAAAGAATCAGGCCTATAAATAATGCTATAAAATATCTCATGTTATTCGCGTTCCTCTATCCAGGCCATTTGAATGGCTTCTAAAATGCGTTCATTCGATGTTTGGGGGTTATCATCAAACCCCTCCAGTGCGCAAACCCACGCATGCAAGTCAGTAAAACGAAGGTTAACATTATCCTCATCCGGGTGGGCGTCCTCTAGTGCCATGGCAATATCGAATGTGTCCGTCCACTTCATAATGAATCAAGCTCCCACATGCAAACATACTTGCATCTTCCGTGTGATAGCAGTAGCACCCATGCCATGCAATACCCATCTCCTTTTGGCATTATCAGCCCGTATGCGCTTGATGAGGCAGATGCTTCCGAATTGATTCGTTACGCACTTAAGGAAGATATTGGAGACGGGGATATTACCAGTATTTTAACGATTCCGGAGGATGCCGTTATTAAGGCTGATTTTGTCCTGAGGCAGGCTTCGGTGATGTGTGGGTTGCCGGTGCTTGCTGAAGTTTTTCGCCAGGTGGATGCAACCATAGGCTGGGAACAACATGTTCAGGAAGGTGAATTTATTGATGCGGGAAGCCGGTTATTGACAGTTCAGGGCAGGGCGCGGGGGATATTAGCCGGGGAGCGTGTGGCGCTCAATATCGTTCAGCAACTTTGTGGCATTGCTTCGCTGGCGCATCAATTTTCAATGAAGCTTGAGGGCTTGCCGGTCAAACTATTGGATACGCGTAAAACACTGCCGGGGCTACGAGGGTTATCTAAATATGCCGTTAAAATCGGTGGATGTGAAAATCACCGGATGCGTCTTGATGATATGATTCTGATTAAAGATAATCATATTGCCATTGCCGGGGGCATTGCGCAGGCGATCGCGCTGGCCAGGCAGGGAAACCAGCGTGGGCTGATGCTGGAAGTGGAATGCGATACGTTAGAGCAAGTTAAAACGGCACTGCCGCTTGGTGTGGATTGGCTGTTGCTGGATAATATGAGTATTGAAGAGCTAAAGCAGGCCGTGGAAATGCGTCAGCAGTTAGCATCAAAAGTGCAATTAGAAGCCAGTGGCAATATGATGCTGGAGACGGTGCGTGCGGTGGCAGAAAGTGGCGTGGATGCAATTTCAGTGGGTGCGTTGACGCATTCGGCCAAAGCCATTGATATCGGGCTTGATATTTTTAGCTATTGATATTTTTAGCTCAGGCTTAGGATAGTCCGTATTCCGACATGTCCTTAACATGTTGATGAAATTGTACTTTTGCCAGATATTCCTGTGGGTTTTTTGGCTTAACCAGCGCCCCTTTTTCCTGATGCAGCCAATCATGCAGCCGGGTGAGCAGGAAGCGCAGCCCCGCACCCATGCATAAGGTGGGAAGTGCCAGTTTTTCATTATTGCTTAAGGGGCGTATGGATTGATAACCTGCCAGTAAATGCCGGGCGCGGGTGATATTAAACTCCGTTTCATGCTCAAAGCACCATGCATTCAGGCAGATGGCAATATCGTAGGCGAGGAAATCATTGCAGGCGAAGTAAAAATCAATAATGCCAGAAACTTCGCCTTCCAGAAAAAAGACATTATCCGGGAAGAGGTCGGCATGGATAATCCCCGTGGGAAGGTCAGTTGGCCATCTGGTTTTGATGCTTTCCAGAAGCGCTGAGATTTCATTTTCAGCGCCTGGTTTCCATTTATGTGCATCATCTTTGAGCGATGCCCACATCTCCTGCCAGGCCGGCAGGCTCATGGTGTTGGGGCGCTGCATCTGGAAAGTTTGTGCGGCCTGATGAAATTCCGCCAGCGCCACGCCAAGTTTTCGGCATTGTGTCTGGGTAATGGAGGAAACGGATTTTCCGCTCAGGAAGCGAGTGATTGCAAAGGGTTTATCTGCAAAGCGATGGAGGTAAGTGCTATCTTTTTTGGCGATAACATCCGGGCATGAAACGCCCTTGTGATGAAGCTCATTCATTAAATTCAGGAAGAATGGCAACTCTTTCGGATTAACGCGTTTTTCGTAGATCGTAGCAATGAAACGCCCGGTGCTTGTTGTTAAAAAATAGTTGGTATTTTCAACGCCGCCTGTAATGCCCGTTGCAGCAACGAAATCTCCGAGGGAGTAATGCGTTAAAATTTCTTCAAAATCCGCATCCGAGACATGCGTATACACTGCCATGAGTTGTAAAGGGGCTAAATCTCAAAAGCGGTGGGACGAAGCAGCCATTGATTTGCCGGGACACGATCCCCACATGGGCCGCCGGCAGCGCTGACGCAGGGACTCTTAAGCTCCGGCGCTTTGGACTGGCAAGCAACCGTGGTAACCAGAATAAGTGCTAAACAAAATATGCGCATTGAACCCCCAACTAGTAGCCTCATTTCATAAGTGGTAGATGGAAAAAAGTCTACACTAATGATGCCCGGAATTCACATTATTTTTTAACTTGGTGTTGACCGTCGGGTTTCTCTAACCGGCGGTGCATTGCCGCCACCAGTCAGAGTTTTACCAATGGCTTTACCGCCGCCGAAAATCATCTCTTTGCTGGCGCCGATTAAGCCGTCCCTGCCGTCAAGGCCTGGCATTGCGGTGCCTCCAAGGTTGACATAACCACTTGAAAGGCGGCTGGAAAGTTGCAGCACCCAGTCACACATTTTGCCCATAAGGTAGCAAAGAACGAAAACGGAAATAATCGACCAAATATTAAAAGGAAGCTCCGCTTCGGGGCCTTCAATATATTGTCCGTACATATTCTGAATGCCATAACCAAAGATGGAGGTTCCCAGTGCGGACATATCCACAATTTCACGGTAACAAACCTCCTCTCCGGTGGTGTTAATGATTGTAACGATAAAGCCCATGATCGTAACATGGAACATCCCCAGGAAGATAAAAAGGAAGATAGGTTGAATTGAGAAGTTAATGATCTGCTCAAGCCAGCCATCAAACATTGTCTTCGTTTGGCTAAATAAAGCAAAGGCAAGGAACAAGGGCGCTACGGCATACAGTAATGAGCGTGCAATGATCGCCACAATAAACACTTTCAATGCTTTGAAGATGGCAAAAATATAGGATGCCATCAGGAAGACAAGTAAGACAAAATAAATCATTCCTGCCCAACCGGTGGTGATCACGGCAATCGCCGTTTTAATGAAACGTTCATTAAAGAGCATGCTGAGCATGGTATCCATGGCCTCAAACATGCTGTTGCTGCCGGATGAGCTAAAATCCATCCCGGCGGAGAAGATACTTGCCACTGAGCTGGTAAGTCCGCCAACCAATGCCTCAAAATTCTGAATAATCAGCTCATCAAACAGCGCAAAATTAGTGCTGAGTTGCCAAACAAGAATTAGCTTCGTGAGGAAAATAAAGACAACATAACCATTGGCCTGAGTGATGCCGAAAAGGATAGCCATACTGAAGAAAACAATGGCCATCACCATCATAGAACTCACAATATTTTGCCAGCCTGGATCCGTGCCAATCGTTTCAAAGATATCCTGCCGTGCATCCCCCATCAGATTTTGAATGCGGGTGATCATATATTCTGAAATGCCTTGCCCCGTAATAGGAACTGTGAGCTTTGTTGCTGTGGCTGGGTCAAAGACAGCGGCCAGAGAGTGGCAGGTGGTGTTGCCATAAACTTCAAAATTAGCATCCATATATTCATCGGGTTTTTGCATGCAACCTGTCATGCTGATGCAGCCGATGAGTAAAAGAAGCAAAGGAATATAGCGATTGAGATAGGTCATTTTTTTTGCCCCAATTGTTGAAGCCTGGAAGTGATGTTACCCTGTAGCCCGGAAGAAAGGCCAACTGTTGCGCCGTGGACGGATTCCACCATGCCTTGCGTTACCATTTCATGCACAATGCTTGGCAGTTGTTTCATAAAGCCGATAATGAGCAGGAAGAGTAGTGCATTCGCCAGAATTAAAGTAATAAAGCTGCGCACCAGTGGCTCGCCAATATCCAGAAAATTGGCACTTAGCCGATTATTCTGTGGCGTTACGCTGGTTGCCCCGTTGCCTGTTGCAAAAACCTGAGAATAGCCATTGCCTGTGCCGCGCCATGTGTAACCCTGCGTGCCGCGCATTGCCGTTGGAATATTGTCTTTAATTAAATGGCGCTGTGCGTGTTCATCATATTCAACACCCCCCAGAGAAGAAGGAAGGGAGAAGATTGTGATTTGTTTTTTGGCCACGGGGTCATTCATACTTGCTCGTGCTATGTTATAAATAGTACCAAATTGAGATGACATATCCTGTGCAATGGTCAGGGTCATCAACAAAAAGGCACTGATAACCACCGGCTGGAAAGCATAAGAGAGGATAAACTTAAACCATGATTGGAATATTTTTTCCGTCGGTTTAAATAGCCAAAGGATGAGCATTAAAGGGGTGATAATTGTTAAGAACGAAATGGCGATAAAGCAGACAAGAAAGTGCAACATAATTTGCCCAAGGCCAAGCAGTAACGTTAAGAAAAACCCAATGACCACAACCGTGATGGTTGCGCCGTAAGAGCCTGTAAAAAATAAGCCGCCAACAAGGGCGCCAATGCCAAGGAAGGATTCTTGCGTCAGCACTCCGGTGGCGGCATCGGTGGTTGTGAAGATGCCGAAAATATCAAACATAATGCCTTCAATCGCACAAAAAACACGATATTGGCAATTTGCAAATCCGGTAATGTCAGCAAAATTTCCGCTGTTATTCGATGCGCCCATATTAACGAGGAGGTCATTAACAATCCATGGAAAGCTTGTAAAAAGTTCTTTAAATTCAAGAATCAAGCGCATGTCAGTTGAAACGGCAATAACCAGCACAATTTTTCCCAGATGGATAACCGTGTCTTGTTTTAAGCGTGCTGCGCCAAAAACAATCTTATACCCCAAGAGAATGATATAGATTATGCAGGCAATGCTGGCGATTTCGCCAAAGGTGGAAGAAACCGTCAAAATAAAATAATCGGTGGTAAGGCCAATAACGCCGGTAATGCAGTGATAGATGGATTGTAATGGTGCGCCGCGCCCAACATCGCAGCTGAACTGGGTGGGTGAACCGGATGCCTGCCCGGCCTGCCCTTGTATGGGCGCTAAATCCCACGTGATTCCCTCCGTTCCGTCCCGTTCGTCAATGCGCTTCCAGTCACCGGAGCCCGGCGCGCCACGCTCAATATTACGATGCCTGTGAACGCTCATGCCGCCGGGGCAGGTGGTGTTTTGCAGATCCGTATGGCAGTTTGTCCCGTCATGGACGCAGCTATCCCATATCACTCTGTCCGGATCCGTAGGATTGGCAATACAATGTGCGGCTGCATTTGAAGGCAGCAGGCCAATGGACAGTGCGATGAAGAACAGAAAATGGAGGAAAAGGCGTGTTATCATTTGCTGATCGCCTTGTTTAATTTGCTGGTTGCCATGTTATACACGTTGATGGCGTTGCTGACCGGGCTGGCAATAACCCCGGAGAGTTGTGCGCCAAAGTTCATGACGTTGCTCATAAAACCAAAGGTTAGGAACATTAAAATGCCAAGTTTTAGCATGTTCTGGAAAGTATCGGCCTGAAATTGAGCATTGTCCGGACTGGAGGGATCGCATTTTCCGTCAGGCCCCGGAATAACAAAACTGGGCACCGCAAAGCTTCCTTGTGCCAGTCCGCTGGAGGCTTGTGTGCCGCCCGTGTCATTTTTTTGTGCATCAACGCGGTTGTTTTTAGAGAAGTTGAAAACCTGCCGCATGCAGCGATTATCTTCGTCCTTAATTTTGGTTCGTAATGTCTCAAAATTCTCACTGAGCTGGGTGCTGTGCGTATTCTGGAAGGGAGAAAGTTCACTATGCATGGCAACATTAATAACATACACCATGAAGACCAGATAACCCATTAAAATTGCAGGCTGAAGCGTGTATGCAACAACTAACTGAAACCAGTAATCAAACATTTGCTGCGTTTGCTTGAACAGCATCAGTGGTATAATGATATAGCCGATCAGCCCCAGAAAAATGATAATGATAAAAGATGAAACAAAGACCAGCATGGCCTGAGCAAAGGCGGCGGCCATAAGAATAGGAATAAAACCACCAAGAATAAAGATAAAAGGGCCAAGTGAGGTGAATAGCATTGAGGCTGCTAATGTTATAAAAGCCAGAAATTCTCCGGTGATAGGGGAGCCGTCCCGTGCAATAAAGGGTGTGTTTGGATTCTTTTCCAAAAAGGGCCCAATCCCCATGCCGCCCCACGGATAATTATTTGGATTGCCCATTGGGTAATAGCTATTAGATGCATCAACATAATTTTCAGGATCGGCACCCATAATTTTCGCAATAAGACAATCAATTCTTAGCCAGGCAGCCTCATAGGCGCAGACATCCAGCGCCCGCCCGCTTGTTTTACTAAAACGCATATCATCCAATGTTCCTGCAACCACATTGACCATTGCCTGCTGAATAGTAAGGAAGCCTTGAGTGTATTCTCTTAAGCCGCCATATTGCACCATAAATAAGATAAAAAGCATGAGTGACAGCGTGGTCAGAACCTCTGATTTTGCATTGCGCACCCCACCAAGAACAACTTTATATCCAAATAAAATCAAGTAGATAGTCAGTATAGTTGTGGTGATGCCTTGTAGTAAGGTTTCCATCTGCATGAACATATTGGGTCGATTTAAGTTATTATCAAACCTTTGGGTTACGGTGTTATATTCACCAAATACGGCCATCATGACGGAGTCGGTAATGCAAGTAATGATTTTATTTGTCAGGCCGGGGGCGGCATAGACATAATCCCCGGGATCATAGTTAATAACCTGCCCGGTAGCATCAACATAGCCGCCGCCCGCCGGTGGGCGAGTCATAATCCATGACGATTGTGAGCACGGAGCCAGTCCGGGTGCGTGGCCAAAATATTGACTGTCTGTTTTCCATAGCTGCGCATGGGCGGTGGATGAGAAAAATCCAAAAAGAATCAGAAAGAGGAATGAACGGATCACACTTTCCTCGCTTCCTGATAAAATTCCGGCAGCCAATCATCGGGTTTATCACCAAGTTTGGCACGAATTCTGTCTAGCAAAAGCACCGTGGAGGTGCGCCCGGAAAGCACATTAATCACATCATTCATGCCGGAGAGGTCAATCCGCGCCACAACAGATTGCTCCCCTTGTTTGACAAGAAAATAGCGTGTGGATGGGTCGGTTCGTTTAACAAGATCAAATTCGCGATTAGAGAGCATGAAAGTGTCTTTATAAACGCCGGTGGCGCGTGGGTTTGGCAGATACATTTGCGTGGCTGTCTGCTGGACCAGCGTTTCGCTAATGTCGCTGGCGGCAACATCCTCAACACTTTGTGTGGCGAACACAACCATGGCATTCAGTTTTCTGAGAACCTTGAGCCAATCTTTGATTTTTGGGGCAAAAACAGGATTATCAATCAGCGCCCATGCCTCATCAAGAACGATGATGGTGGGTGAGCCATCCAGGGACATGTTAATTTTATGAAAAAGATAAAGCAGAACAGGGCTTAGGCTTTTGGGGTCATCCAATAGGGGGCCCATCTCAAAGCCAAAAACCCGCGCCTTTGAAAAATCCAGTCGATCTATCGGGTTATCAAAAAGAGAGGCACGCACCTCTTCCTCATGATTGCCGTGCCACATTTTTAGCCGCGCTGCGAGAGAGCCGGGCTTGGCCAGCCCCAGAAAAGGAGCAATGCTGGATAATCTTCGGTCTTCTTTTGAAAGTTTGTAGTTGCCTTGAACGGATTCAGTGATTCGATCTTTTTCCTCCGGGGTTAATTCCTGGTCATAAGAGGCGCGCACCATGGCCTCCATCCACTCCTCAAGAAAGGCGCGATTCTCGCGCGTGTCTTCCAGTTGCAGTGGGTTGAATTCCGTATTTTTACCCGGTTCAATAACGCTATAAACACCACCGATGGCGCGAACAAAAATCTCTGCGCCACGATCTTTATCAAAGAAGAACATGCGGCCGCCAAATTTTTGCGCCTGCGCCATAAGGAAATTCATCATCACGGTTTTACCGGCACCGGTCGGGCCAATAATCATGGTGTGCCCAACATCGCGAACGTGGAAATTAAAGTAAAAAGGCGTGCCGGAGGTGGTATCCAGCATGGTCACCGCAGGCCCCCAATGGTTATTTTTCTTCTTGCCGGTGGGATAGTTATGGAAAGATGCAAAGCTGGCTAAATTCAGTGTGTTAATCGTTGAGCCGCGGGCAATATAACCAAAGTTAGCGGGAAGCTGCGCCCAGTATGTTGCCTGAAGACAGAATTTTTCACGCACTGGCATAATGCCAACATTGACCATTTCCGCATAACAAAGAGAAAGCGCCGACTCAAGTTTGTCGATGTCATTCATAAACATGAAAATGGATAAATGATGATCGCCAAAGCCAATTTGGCCGCTTTGTGCCATATCCATGGCCAGCGAAAGTTCCTGCATTTGTGAAATGGCCTTATCGCCGGAACTTGCCATCCGCCGTTGTTGCAGGCTCATGCGGTTAATGGCGGAGCCGCGTGCGGTAAAGGTAAAGGATTGGGTGATAATCAGTTCAAAAGGCAGTTTTAAATATTCATCCAGAATACCGCCATAGGTGAGGGGGGCGTATTCTTTAATGGTGATTGCGCCGCCCACTTTGCTTGTGCCATCGGGCGCGCGAACTTCCACGGCACTTTTGCCAAAATAAAGCCGGTGCGTTGGCAAATAACTGGCAACATCGTTATTTGGAACCAGCATAGGTGCGCTATCACCTGCATTGACCAGCTGCGCAAAAAACTCAATTAATTCGGAAAATGTGCCATTGCTGGTATCTCTTAAGCCCAGAAGCCTTGGCGCATAGGGTTTTAGCGAACCCATAAAGCGCGTGGTGATTTCCATTAATTCTTTATGCGCATCCCGCATGGCCGCGTGCGCTGCCGTTTTATCTGCCTTATGAACTAAGCTATTGATAATATCCGAGAAAGCGCCAACAGCGGAATCGTCCTTTTTTCGAACAATCGTGATGTATAATTCATTGGCGAATGTCTCTTCAGATTGGTGTTTTTCAAGCCATTCCCGGTTAAGTTCATTGGTGAAAACTTCATCAAATTCCCCTTCCAGTTCAACTTGTTGCCGCTTTCGTATAATGTGAAACCACATGGCATAATTGGCAGTGCCAATGCTTTTAAACAGGGTGTTGCGCACCACTTTTTTCATGTCCAGATCTTCATCATCCGCCGTTTCAAAAGAGAAGCCATCCAGCTTGATGGCAACCAGAAATTCCCCGTTTTTTGTGATGGCGGTATTGCTGTCCCACAGCGCCTGATAAGGGATAAAGCTGGATTCGCTGACCTCCCGTTTTGAATAGGCCTTATTTTTGACGGCACGCTTGGTGAGTTTGAGGCTCATGACGGATCGTAAGAGATTGTATTGTTATGGAAGCGTTTATTGACGCATTTTGCATTTGTTTGTGCGGAAACTTTGATGATGTCAACAAAGCGCGGCTCATGCGAGCAAAGCACAAACCCAATGGCATGAAAAACCAAGGCGGCCAAAAAGGCGTAAAATTTATCGTCCCCGCCATTAATAAACATGATGATGCTAACAAACCCCTCAAATGTAAACCAATTATATGTAACGCCAAGGAGCATTGCGGGGCGGGTTAACCCAAGGAATAGCGGGTCTCGTGTCATTCCCTTGCTTTCAGACATAAACCATCCTTTGAATTAGTTTACCACAAAACTACTAAAAAGTGGTTAAAATTTTAGTAATTTCTACCCAATTAATTATAGCGGTTTTTGCCGCAAAATGCCCTATTGCTTAGAGGTGCAGCGCCAAAAAAAGGCCAAAGCCACTTGCCAGTGATAAAAAAACAAGTGAAAGAGCGTGTCTGGAGGAGAGGAGGCCGGAAAATAGTGCAAAAATGCCGCCATAAAGAGGCAGGCAGGAAAGGAGGGGGAGCCATGGAAGAAAGCGACGGTAGATTTTTTGTGCCGCCAAATATTCCGGGCTTAATCTGCTCCAGAAGAAGGGGCGTCGAATTAGCCAGTATGCAGCAAAATAATTAGCAATATTTCCGGCAAAAAATCCAATATAAGCAATTGGATATATAATATAGTTAATGTTTTGATTTAATATGGCCTGAAGTGCCAGTTCGTTGGCTGGTTGAATAGGAATAATCAATGCGGAGAGAAAGCTGTCCAGCAGAAGGTTAAGCATTATTTCCGGCATGGTTTAGTCATTTTTTTCCGGCAAATTATTGGCAAATAAGATGCATTCTTCTTCGCTGCCAACGGTAACACGGAGGTGGGTTGGGAGGTGATAGCTATCAACGCGGCGGATGATAATACCGCTTTCCTGAAGGGTGCGATCGGCCTTTTCCATCATTGCTTCCGTTTCACAATCAAACAGCACGAAATTTGCAATGGCCGGGGTAATTTTATAGCCTTTTTCGGTAATTTTCTGGCCTAGAAAACGCAGAAATTCCTGATTATGCGCGCGCGACATGTTGTAAAAATCCATATCTTCCATTGCGGCAATGCCGGCGGCCTGCGTGACGGAAGAGACATTGAAAGGGCCGCGCAGGCGGTGCAGCGCGTCAACAATCATGGGCGATCCATAGCACCAGCCAAGGCGCATGCCGCCCATGCCATAGATTTTTGAATAGGTGCGTGTAACAACCAAATTGGGGTGTTTTTCCACCAGCTGCAGGTGGCTTTCATAATCGGCCACCAGGCCATTTTCTGCATATTCGGCGTAGGCTTCGTCCAGCACAAACAGCACTTCCGGCGGAATGGCGGCAAGTAATTGGCCGATTTCATCATGGCTTAAATAGGTTCCGGTGGGGTTGTTTGGATTGGCCAGATAGATCAGTTTTGTGCGTTTGCTGATGGCGTTGATAATGGCGACGGGGTCTGCTTTTAATGCCTTTTCATCAACAATGACAGGGGTTGCGCCCACGCGATGTGCGCAGATGGGATACATTGAAAAGCCATGTTTGGTGCAGATAATTTCATCCCCTGTGGTGGCAAAACCTTCGGCCAGCAGCATCAATAATTCATCGGAGCCTGCGCCGCAAACAATCTGATCTGCATTGAGCCGATAGCGCTTGGCGATCGTTTCTCGTAGGCGCGACGCGGAAGGGTCGGGATAGCGATGTGCCTTTGTGAGCGCCGCCTGTGCTGCCTTTTGGGCGCTTTCAGGCATGCCGAACGGGCTTTCATTGGAGGAGAGTTTAATGACCTTCTCCATGCCGGAAATTTTGGATTGCCCGGGTTTGTATGGTGCAATGTTAAGTAAATTTGGGTGGGCAAGATTTGGCATTTTTTAAAACTAAAGCGCTAAAGAGGTTGCGTAAGAGCCGAGGAAGGTGAGGGACTTCTCTGAATTAAAATCAGGGTATATCTCAGTGAAATAGTGATAAAATTTTTGACGATTTTCACTCGTATCCGGCAGAAAGCCATCCATGGAAATAAGATATTCGATAGATGTTTGTGACTGGCTGATGGTGCGGCTGTAATCCAGAATTTCAAAATTCTTTTCCAAAAGACGCTGCTTGATGTCACTTTGCGCCAGTGTTTCCGGAAGCCGCACAACCCATAAGGATTTGTCCTCAGATGAGGGCTCCGGCGCAACATTAGCAATGCAGAAAACCTCAACTTTCTGAGAGGGTGCAAGGCGAATGAATGGCAGTTGGCAGAAGATATGAGGGCGGTTTTCTGTGGCGCAAAGAAGACTCCACCATGGCTGGCGCTTTTCCTCTTCTTTAATGGGCAGCACGCCGATGGTTGATTTTTTTTCAATCACATTGCGGACAACTTCCATGGTAGAGAGGCACTGCGAAGCGGGGGTGAAGCTGCCAAAATGCTCCCGCGCAAGCCAGTAACATTCACGGTTAGTGGGTGGGGCGTAGGTGGAGATATGCGCTTTTTCTTCAATATTGATACAGCCGGAAATAATCATCCGCCAGATAAAGGCGGCGGCGGCAGGGGGCATGGAACTTTCAAGTTTTTGGGCAACATTGCGCACCATATCCGCTTCCCTTCCGGGGCGAATGATGGTGCCATCAAGCCCTTCCTCGTGTTTTAAAGCACCCACATTCTCCACAATTTCACAGCGCTTTTGCAGCAGGTGAAGTAATGCTTCATCCACCTGATCAATTTCCGCACGCAGCTCCGCCAGCCTGGCTTCGTAGCTGTTGTCGCTTTTGCTGGGTTGTTCCTGTATGTTTGCCACATATGAGTCATACACATTCTTATATATTTTCGCAGCAGGAAAACGCAGAAGCCACGCTTCTGGTACATATTCTTCCGGCGTTGAAGGATAATTATATTTACATTCTGCAACGGCAAGGCGGAAAAGAATGTGTGGTTATTGACCCCGGCGAGGCTGCGCCCGTGGCGGATTTTCTGTGTGAAAATGGCTTAAGGCTTTCCGCCATTTTGCTGACACACCATCATTGGGATCATGTGAACGGTGTGGCGGCATTGCTGCGTGATAATGCTGTGCCGGTTTATGGTTTTGCCGGCGATGCGGCGCGCCTGCCAAGGCCGGATAAGCCGCTGGAAGATGGTGCCGTGGTGGAAATTTTAGGGCTGGATATGCAGGTAATCCATGTTCCGGGGCATACGCTGGGTGCAATTCTGCTGCATTTTCCACAAGCGCAGATTGCGTTTATGGGGGACACGCTTTTTACCATGGGTTGCGGGCGGATGTTTGAAGGCACCGCGCCGGTGATGTGGCAAAGCATGCAGAAAATCACCGCCTTGCCGCAAGAAACGATGCTCTATTCCGGCCATGAATATGCCGCTGCTAATGCGCAGTTTGCAAGGCATGTTATGCCGGGGAATGCGTTGGTGCGAAGGCGTTTGGCGCTGTTTGATGCCAATGATAAAGCTGGAATTCCAAACCAGCCTTCACGGCTTGCGGACGAACTGGTGACGAACCCATTCCTGCAGGCGGATGAGGCAGACTTGATGCAGGTTGTGCGGGCGGAAAATGGTGCTGAATGCTTTGGCAAGCTGCGTGCTATGAAAGATAATTTTTAACTAAGCGGCCTTGATTAGCACATGTTTTTTCTTGCCGGCGGAGAGCTTGATTGAGGCTTCGCCCTTAAAATCTGCCAGTGTGATCTCGGTGGTGGGGTCACTGATTGGGTCGTCATTCAGTTTGCCGCCGCCGCCTTGGATCAGCCGCCGCGCTTCGCCGCCGCTGGCAGCTAAACCTGCTTCCACAAACAGTTTGAAGGCAGGAATGCCCGCTTCAAGTTCGCCAGAGTCAAGCTCCACTGTTGGCAGGTCGGCGCTTGTGCCGCCTTCAACAAAAGTGGCTTGCGCAGTGGCTTCGGCTTTTTGGGCTTCTTCGCTGCCATGGAGCAGGGCGGTGGCTTCGTTGGCCAGTGTGATTTTTGCCTGATTAATCTCTGCGCCTTCAAGGGCTTCCAGCTTGGCAATTTCATCCAGCGGCAAATCTGTGAATAAGCGCAGGAAGCGGCCAACATCGGCATCTTCCGTATTGCGCCAAAACTGCCAGTAATCATACGGGCTGAGCATATCCGGATTCAGCCACACCGCGCCATTGGCGGTTTTGCCCATCTTCGCGCCGGAGGATGTGGTCAGCAGCGGTGTGGTTAGGCCGAAGAGGCTTTTAGCTCTGTCCTCAATTCCACCCAGTTCAACTTCACTACCATCTTCATCCGCCATAATGATTTGAGCAGGTGAATTCATTCTTCTTGTAAGCTCAATCCCGCCAACAATATTGCCCCATTGGTCGGAGCCACCAATCTGCACGCGGCAGTCATGGCGGCGGTATAGCTCTAAAAAGTCATACGCCTGAAAAATCATGTAGTTGAATTCCAGGAAAGTGAGGGGCTGTTCGCGCTCTAAACGAAGTTTCACGCTTTCGCGGGATAGCATTTTGTTGACGGAGAAATGGCGTCCATAATCACGCAAAAACTCAATGTAATTAATATCTTTTAGCCAATCATCGTTATTCACCATCACAGCGTTGGTTGTGGATGGGTTAAACTCATCTTCAAATTCAATGAAGTTCTCAAACACTTTTTGAATGCCTGCCATGTTTTTGGCAATGGCTGCATCATCCAACAATTGGCGGCTGGCATCTTTACCGGACGGATCACCAATTTTCGTGGTGCCGCCGCCCATGAGCACAATGGGCTTATGCCCGGCCTGCTGCACATGGCGCAGAATCATAATCTGAATCAGGCTGCCAACATGCAGTGAGGGAGCCGTGCAATCAAAGCCGATATAGATGGGCACGGGCGTGTTAGAATTGAGGCATTTTTCCAAGCCCTGCTCATTAGTGCAATCGGCCACAAAGCCGCGCTCGTTTAGTATTTGCAGAAGGTTGTCAGTCATAGTAACTGGCTGTTAGCATGAACATGAAAACACATCCAGCGCAAAGCGAAGCGATGCTGGCCATTGGGCTGATGAGTGGCACCTCCATGGATGGGGTGGACGCGGCATTGGTGCGCACGGATGGCCGTCATCAGTTGGAGCTAATGGAGCATGCGCTGACATTACCATATAACCCTGAATTTCAGGCGATGCTGGCGGAAGTGGTGGCGGCCAAAGGGAAGGTTTCCGATAATTTGCTGAAATCTGTAGCTCAGGAATTGACCCAATGCCATGTGACAGCCGTGAAAATGCTTCTGGAGCAGGCGGGGCTTGGCTCGCAGGATATTCACGTGATTGGCTTTCACGGACATACGCTGGATCATCGGCCGTGGGAAGGCGTGACCTGGCAGATTGGTGACGGGGCGTTGCTGGCGGAGGAAACTGGCATTCATGTTGTGGGTGATTTGCGCGCGAATGATGTTAAACTGGGAGGGCAGGGCGCGCCGCTGGTGCCTGTTTTTCATGCGGCTTTGGTGCGTGATAACCCGTCTATCCGTCTGCCGGTGGCGCTGTTGAATATCGGCGGGGTGGCGAATGTGAGCTATGTTGGAGACAACCGGCTGATTGCATTTGATACCGGGCCGGGCGTGGCGATGCTGGATGATTGGGTGCGGCGGCACACAGGCAAGCCATTTGACGATCAGGGGCAGATTGCCCATCGCGGAAAGGCGGATCAGGCCTGGGTTAAAAAATTCTTACAGGATGATTTTTTCAAACAGCCGCCACCCAAATCATTGGATAGGGGGCATTTTCAACGATATATGCCCGAACATCTGAATGTTGAAGATGGCGCGGCAACGCTGGCGGCGATGGCGGTGGCCGGTGTGAAGGCCTCCACCAAATGGTACCCACGGGATATTCAGCGCTGGTATGTGTGCGGTGGCGGAAGGTTGCATCCGGTGATGATGGAGGGGCTGGCCGCTGTTTTAGAGAGGCCGGTGCATATGGTTGAGGCATTGCCGCGCAGCGGTTGCATTGATGGTGACGCGCTGGAGGCGCAGGCATTTGCCTATCTGGCGGTGCGCAGCATAAAGAAGCTGCCAATCACCTTTAAGGAGACGACGGGAATTAAGCCGTCTTCGGCAACTGGCGGCGTTTTCTATCCGGCCGGATCTGCCCGCGCATGATGAAATCCTGAACATTTTCAGAAACATATTCTTCCACATGTTCCACTAATGTGTCCATATGCTGGCGGAAGAAGTGATCTGCGCCATTGATGACGCGGTAATCAATTTCAATATTACGCTGGCCGTTTAGTTTTTCTGCCAGTTTGCTGACGGCATCTTCCTCAACGATAGAATCCTGCGTGCCCTGAACAATCAGGCCGGAGCGTGGGCAGGGTGCTAAGAAAGTAAAATCATACATATTTGCCGGTGGGGAAATGGCAATGAAGGCTTCCAGTTCCGGGCGGCGCATCAAAAGCTGCATGGCCTGCCACGCACCAAAAGAGAATCCTGCAACCCAAAAAGTGGAGGCATCCGGGTTTTGCAATTGCAGCCAATCCAGTGCCGTGGCGGCATCCACCAATTCACCAATGCCGTTATCAAAGCTGCCTTCGGAGCGCCCAACGCCACGAAAATTGAAGCGAAGAACGGAAAACCCATTATCCACAAAGGTTTTATAGGTGTTATACACCACTTTGTTATTCATCGTGCCGCCATGTTTGGGATGCGGGTGCAGCACGATTGCTGCCGGCGCACCTTTTTCTTCGGAATGGTGGTAGCGCCCTTCAATCCGGCCTTCGGGGCCACTAAAAATAACTTCTGGCATGATGATGCTCCTTAATGAATCAACGCATTGTGGCGAATGTTTACTTGACTAAATAAGTAAGGTATAACGATTCGCTGCTTTAAAGCAGGACGGTATACACAAACCGATGGAAGAAAGTAAAGTTTAATCGCCATTTGAAGCAGTTAACGGCTTAATAATATGTTCAAAACCTTATTTGCAGAAGTAGATTCTTTTTTTGACCGCGATCCGGCGGCGAAGTCTCGTTTTGAGGTTATTTTATGCTATCCGGGGCTGCACGCGGTGCTGGCGCATCGGCTGGCGCATAAATTATGGAAGCGAAACTGGCGTTTGCTGGCGCGGTGGATCTCTCAGATATCACGTTTTTTTACCGGTATTGAGATTCACCCGGGCGCAACAATCGGCCAGCGATTTTTCATTGATCATGGCATGGGTGTGGTGATTGGTGAGACGGCGACCATTGGAAATTATGTCACCATGTATCATGGCGTGACGTTGGGCGGCACTTCCGCGCGCGAGGGTATCCGTCACCCGCAGATTGGTAATGGCGTGGTGATTGGCAGCGGGGCGCAATTATTAGGCGCGATTACGATTGGTGATGGTGCGCGTATTGGCTCGAATGCCGTGGTGGTGACGGATGTGGCGGAAAATGCAACGATGGTGGGCGTTCCTGCGCGTGCTGTGCGGTTGCAGGGCAAGAAAGTGGCCGTGCAGGAAGATGGAGATTTTACCGCCTATGGCACGCCGGATGATATGAAAGATCCTCGTCAGGTGGCAATAGATACCTTGCTGAAAGATGTGAAGGCAATGAAAAAACGTATGTCAGAGCTTGAGGTTAAAGAAGCGGATTTGGAAAAATCGGCAGAGAGCTGGAAGGTGCATGGTGAATAGGGAGCTTTTCTTATGATGTTGACGGCGAAAGGGCGCTATGCCGTGATGGCAATGGTGGATATTGCCGTGCGGGGTGAGCGCGATAAGCCAACCACGCTGGCGGATATTGCCGTGCGTCAGGGGATTACCGTGCCCTATCTGGAGCAAATCTTTGCTAAACTTAAAGCCTCAGGGCTGGTGAAATCCGTGCGCGGGCCGGGCGGGGGATATCTGCTGGCGAAAGCGCCGGGTGCTATTAATGTGGCGGAAATTATTCTGGCAACCAATGAGGATATTAAGGTGACGCGCTGTGATCACCACCCGGAGGGGGGCTGTTTATCGAAAAACACGCGGTGTCTGACGCATGATTTGTGGGATGGTATGGGGAATCATATCTATGCTTATTTAAAAAACACGTCTCTTGAAGATGTTTGTGAGCGTCGCGTGAATGTTTTTCCTGAAGGCCATGGTCCGGGCATGACATTAATTGATGCCTTGCAGGAGCAGGAGGCGGTGCGCTGAACCGGCGCGGCCTGAGATTGAATTATGAAACCTATATACCTTGATTATAACGCCACTGCGCCACTGTTGCCGCAGGCAAAAGAAGCAATGCTGGCGGTGATGGATGCCCCGATGAACGCGTCTTCCGTACATCGTTTTGGGCAGGAGGCAAAAAAGCAGCTGAATGATGCGCGCGCTGAAATTTTACACGCCGTGGGTGCGGATGGCCATCAGCTGGTTTTTACGGCCAGCGGGACGGAGGCAAATAATCTGGCATTGCAAGCATTGCCGGATGTGGATACCGTTTTTGTCTCTGCGATTGAGCATCCCTGTATTTTAAAACCTGCGGCACGCCTGAAGGCGTCCATGATCCCTGTTGATAGCAAAGGACTGGTGAGTTTGAAAGCGCTGGAAAAAATGCTGCAAGCGCTGAAAGCAGAAAAGGGTGAGGGCGCAAAAGCGTTGATTTCTATCATGCTGGCAAATAATGAAACCGGCGTGATTCAGCCGATGAAGGACATTGTCGCGTTGGCCTTGAATTATGGCGCTTTTGTTCATACGGATGCGGTTCAGTGTTTGGGCAAAATAAAGTTAGATTTTGCGGAGATGAACATTGATATGATGACTCTCTCTGCTCATAAAGCGGGTGGGCCTTTGGGCGCAGCGGCATTGGTGGCAAAGCATGGCCTGCATTTGCGGCCGCAAATAATGGGTGGCGGGCAGGAAAAGAATTATCGTGCCGGAACGGAAAACCTTCCAGCTATCAGTGGGTTTGCGGCCACCGCACGTTATGTGGCGGCCTCACTAATTGCCCCGAATTTGCGGGATGAAATGGAAGCGGAAATGCAAAAAATATACCCTGCAGTGCGGATTTTTGGGCTTGAGGCGCCGCGATTGCCCAATACCAGCTGTGTTGCGATTGCCGATATTCCGGCAGAGACTCAGCTGATCCATTTTGATCTGGCGGGAATTGCCGTTTCTGCCGGGGCTGCCTGTTCATCAGGAAAAGTGGCGGTTTCTCATGTGTTGCAGGCCATGGGCGCACCTGAAGATAGCGCTAAATGTGCGATTCGGATCAGTTTTGGGCGGCACACCACTCGTGAAGAAATAAAAATCTTTTTGACCCACTGGAAAAAGCTGATAAATACCCTACCTAATTCTAAGGTTATTGCTGCGTAATACCGGAAAAGCTGGTATACTGTGGCGGTAAAAATGCGAAGGAGCATAAAATGACAGAGGCAGCGTTAGCCATTAGTACGACTTCTTCTACGTTGGGCAATGCACTCAGCCATGGGCGGAAGCGTGATGGTAAGCCGGTTTATCTGGATTATCAGTCAACAACACCGCTGGATCCGCGTGTTTTTGAAGTGATGAAGCCTTATTTTTTAGAGCATTTTGGCAATCCACATTCCCGCAGCCATGCTTATGGCTGGGCGGCGGAAGAGGCCACGGAGATGGCGCGTGAGCATGTGGCCGGCTTGATTGGTGCGAATGCAAAAGAAATTATTTTTACCTCCGGCGCAACGGAGTCTAACAATATGGCGCTGAAAGGGCTGGCTGATTTTTATGGCGACAAGCGCAAGCATATCATCACCATCCCAACGGAGCATAAATGCGTATTGGAATCGTGCCGCCAACTGGAGCGCAAAGGCTTCGAGGTGACCTATCTTCCGGTAGAAAAAAACGGGCTGGTGGATTTGGAAAAGCTGAAAGCGGCCATGCGTGAAGATACGCTGGTGGTTTCCATTATGGCAGTGAATAATGAAATTGGCGTTATTCAACCTTTAAAAGAGATAGGTGCGCTATGCCGCTCTAATGGAACATTTTTTCATACAGATGCCGCGCAGGCATTTGGTAAAATCCCGCTGGATGTGGAAGCAATGAACATCGATTTGATGAGTATTTCCGGCCATAAAATTTATGGCCCAAAAGGCATTGGCGCGATCTATGTGCGCCGCCGCCCTCGGGTGCGTTTGGGCGCGTTGATTCATGGTGGCGGGCAGGAGCGCGGCTTTCGTTCCGGCACCTTGCCAACGCCGCTGGTGGTTGGCTTAGGTGAAGCGGCGCGGATTGCAAAAGAAGAAATGACCAAAGATGCCGCGCATGTGCAGAAGCTGGGTGAAAAGCTTTATCACGGCCTGTTTGATGTGATTCCGGATATTTACCTTAATGGTGATAAAGAGCAGCGTTATATGGGCAATTTGAACATTAGTTTTGCGTATATTGAGGGTGAATCAATGCTGATGGCAATACGCGATTTGGCGGTTTCTTCCGGCTCTGCCTGTACGTCTGCCAGCCTGGAGCCTTCCTATGTGCTTCACGCGCTGGGTGTGGGCGATGATCTGGCGCATACCTCCATCCGTTTTGGCATTGGGCGGTTTAGCACGGAGCAGGATATTGATTTTGCGATTGAGACGGTCAAAAATAACGTGGAAAAACTGCGTGAACTCAGCCCGTTATGGGACATGGCGCAAGACGGCATTGATATTAACAGCATTGAATGGGCGCACCATTGATGAGTGGTGAGTATTGAGTGATGAGTGTTTTTTTATCAAATAGAAATATCAACTCCCTCTTGATGGGGGAGTCTGAAAATGTGCAAGCATTTTTAGGTGGGGGTGATAGTAACAACCAAAATGCCCCCCATCGAAATCAAAGATTTCGATTTCCCCACAAGGGGGGGGATATTTCCCCTCTGAACTCTGACAATTATGGAGAGCAATATGGCTTATAGCGAAAAAGTAATCGACCATTATGAAAACCCACGCAATGTGGGTAAAATGGATGAAAAGGATGTCTCCGTTGGCACTGGGCTTGTGGGCGCGCCGGCCTGTGGTGATGTGATGAAGCTGCAAATTCAGGTGAGTGAAGATGGCGTGATTCAGGATGCCAAATTCAAAACATTTGGTTGTGGCTCTGCCATTGCTTCCAGCTCTCTTGCAACGGAGTGGATTAAAGGCAAATCCATTGATGACGCAGAGAAGATTAAAAACACGGAAATTGCGCAGGAGCTTTCCCTGCCGCCGGTGAAAATTCACTGTTCGATGCTGGCGGAAGATGCGATTAAATCTGCCGTGGCGGATTATCGCAGCAAGCGCAAGAGCGCGTAAGGGGTTTTATGGCCTTGCCGCCACCAGTATCCATCACGGAGAATGCTGCGATGCAGGTGAAAAACCTGCTGGAGAAGCGCGGCAAGCCTTCGGCCGGCGTGCGCGTTGGTGTGCGTAAAGGCGGCTGCTCCGGGCTTGCCTACACCATTGAATATGCAGATGATGTTAAGAAATTTGAAGAAGTGATTGAAGATAAGGGCGTGACCGTGATTATTGACCCGAAGGCCATTATGTATCTGATTGGGTCAGAGATGGATTTTGTGGAAGAAAAGATGAAATCCGGCTTTATTTTTACCAACCCGAATGAGAAAGGGAAGTGCGGTTGCGGTGAAAGTTTTCATGTTTAATTTTTCTACCGTGATGCTCTGCAAATCGCTATCTTTTGCGCTTCCGCTCCTCAGGTACTTGTTTGTACGATCCGGTGCGGTTCTCAAAGATAACGATTTTCGTGGTCATCACAGCGAAAAATCAAGCACGCTGCCACTAAGTCATGTCTAATTATTTTACTCTGCTTCAGCTCCCAAAGTCTTTCACCATCGATCTTGTGCAACTGGAAAAAAACTATCTGAAGCAGCAGCAGGCAGTGCATCCGGATCGTCATATTTCTTCGGATGCGGCAGCAAGGCTGGCCGCAGCGCAGCAATCTTCCATTGTGAATGAGGCCTATCAAACCCTGAAATCTGATCTTAAACGGGCAGAATATTTGTTAAAAATCAAGCAGGGCGTTGCGGCGAATGCGCATACGATTTCCGATCCTGAACTATTGATGGAATCCATGGAGATGCGCGAGGAATTGGCAGAATGTTTAACCACTGAAGCGCTGGCGGCTTTCGCGGCAAAGGCCGGAAAGCAGCGTGAGGCGGCGGTGCAGGAAATTGGCGTGGCATTTGAAAATCAACATTTTGAGGTGGCTGAGCGGTTGATTTTGCGCTTAAAATACTTAACTAAGCTAGCAGATGAAATCCGCTTAAAGCGCGTGGCGCTTTCGGCATAAACAATAGGGCTTCCATGCTGTTAGAAATTCACGAACCTGGCCAAACGCCAATTCATCACGCGCAGGATATTGCCATAGGCATTGATTTAGGAACAACGAATTCCTTGGTGGCGTTTGTTGCGGAAGATGGTGCGGTGCAGGTGCTTAATGATGAAGATGGCGGAACTTTGCTGCCATCTGTGGTGGCTTATGCTGCCGATGGTGCAGTGCAGGTGGGGCGCGTTGCGGTGCGCCACCCGCAGGCCATACATTCCGTTAAGCGGTTGATGGGGCGCGGCATTGCGGATGTGAAAACATTGGGTGAAGCCTTGCCTTATGCGCTGGCGGAAGAAAAAAGCGCTGGCATGGCGATGCTGGAAGTGGACGGGCGGCGTATTAGTCCGGTCGAAATTTCGGCGGAGATATTAAAAGCATTAAAGGCGCGTGCGGCGGCGGCATTTGGACATGATGTTACTCAGGCCGTGATAACGGTTCCGGCTTATTTTGATGATGCCGCACGGCAGGCCACAAAAGATGCGGCGCAACTGGCCGGTCTTGAGGTGCTTCGGCTGGTGAATGAACCAACCGCCGCCGCGTTGGCCTATGGTTTGGATAATGCCTCAGAAGGGCTTTATGCGGTGTATGATCTGGGTGGTGGCACATTTGATATTTCCCTGTTGAAGATGGAGAAAGGCGTTTTTCGGGTGCTGTCAGCGGGCGGGGACGCGCAGTTGGGCGGTGATGATTTTGACCATATGCTGGCGGAGTTAATGTTAAAAAAAGCGGGATATTCCGAAGAGTTAAGCGCCGCACAGGCCGGAATGCTTTTGCAGCAGGCACGGAATGTGAAAGAGCAGCTGACGGACAAAGACGAAGTGCTCACTAGCGTCCCCTTGATAGGAGAATTCATTATCACACGTAATGAATTTGAAAACGCCATTAAGCCGCTGGTTAATAAAACAATTAAGGCATTTAATCAGGTGTTGGTGGATGCAGAGATTGAGCCTGAGGATGTTAAGGGCGTGGTGATGGTTGGCGGCTCAACCCGTGTGCCAATCGTGCAGCAGATGGTAGCCGCTTTTATTGGCAAGCAGCCCTTGAATAATTTAAACCCGGATGAGGTTGTGGCGCAGGGCGCGGCTATTCAGGCTTCGGCATTGGCGGGTGGCAGCAATGACACCTTATTGTTGGATGTTACGCCGCTTTCGCTGGGGGTGGAAACTTACGGTGGACTGATGGAGGTGATTATTCCACGTAATTCCGCTATTCCTTGCAGTGTTGCGCAGGAATTTACCACGCAGGCGGATAATCAGACGGGCATGCAGGTTCATATTGTGCAGGGTGAGCGCGAAATGGTGGATTTATGCCGTTCACTGGCGCGTTTTGAGCTGAAGGGCATTCCTCCCATGCCGGCAGGTAAAGCGGTGATTGCGGTGACATTTACCATTGATGCCGATGGCTTGCTGACCGTTTCTGCCATGGAAAAAACAACCGCTATTATTCAGGAAATCACCGTGAAGCCATCCTATGGCCTTGCGCCGGAGGCAATGGAGCGGATGCTGATGGAGTCTATGGAGCATGCGCAGGAGGATATTACCCGCCGCCTGTTGGCAGAATCCCGGATAGAGGCAGAGCAGGGTGTGGCGGCGGTGCGCCGTGCGCTGGAAGTGGATGGAGCGCTAATTAGTAGCGATTACTGCGATAGAATTGAAGCGCAGATTGCATCTTTATTACAGGCAAGTGAAGGTGAAGACCGCGATGCAATTGATTTGAGTGCGGCAGCGCTTAATGAATTATGCGCTGAATTTGCGGAGGCACGTATGAACAAAGCCTTGGGTGTTGCACTTCAGGGGAGTTCTGTGCAAGAAGTGGAGCAACGGCTTGCGGCGATTGAGGCAAAAAAGGCTTCGCAAAACTAACCGGTGAGAATAGGAGAGATTATGCCAAGTGTGACGTTTATTTTAGCGGATGGAACGGAAAGAGCCGTTGATGCGCCAAATGATATTTCCTTGCTGGAAGTGGCGCATAAGAACGATATTCCTTTGGAAGGTGCGTGTGAGGGGTCATTGGCATGTTCAACATGCCATGTGATTATTGAAGATCAGGCAGTGTTTGATGACCTGCCGGAGCCAACGGAAGATGAAGAAGATATGCTTGATCTGGCGTTTGGTTTAACGCACACATCGCGTCTTGGTTGTCAGATTATGATGAATGATTCGCTGGATGGTTTGCGCGTTAAGCTACCGGAAGCTACGCGTAATATGTCGGTGGCGTAATACTTATTTTTGAGAGAGGGACCCCTTGAAAAAAATAAAATTAACGTTGCTGATTGTCATACTGTTCTATGGCATTCTTTGGCTTGGTGCCGGCCTGTTTCTTAAGCATAAGATTAAGGAGCTGGTTGTTTCCGATGCGCTTGTGCCATCAGAAGCGGAAATTGGCATGCGGCCTGAAGGTATTTTCATCGGAGTATTAAGTTATCATTTGCCGCTGGGCTATATTCTGGATGCTGCTCTTATGCCTTCTTGTGTTGGAAATCAGCGGGTTGAACTTGACGTGCCGTTATTTGGTAACCGGGTTGAGGTGGCAATGCCGCAGGTGTTTGAGTGCCCGGAGGCGGGCATAGTGAAGCGCATTGCGTTTGAAGAAAAAATTCAAGCAAACTTATTATTAAGCCAGCCTCTGTTCCAATTTATATCTCAGGATAAAATGCCGCCTGTTCTGGCGTTGCTTAAAGAGGTGTGGGTGATGATCCCAGGTTCCGTTTGGTATGATGAGGCGGGGGATGTTGTGGCACATGCGGCCGGTGGAGAAGTTGCGGCGCAATATGAATCTGCGGCGCTGCAGCTGGATGAAAAAGAAGCCGCAGGCATGAAGCCCGAAGGGGAGAAAAACTGGCGGATCACGGCTAATTATGGAGGGCTGGTATTCAATAGTACATTTTATCGCGAGTTATTGGCGCTGGATGCAGACTCGTTTGAAAAAATGAAGCCACTTATTGAGCGTCATCTGTTGGATAGCGGGTTGCTTAATTTTGATTTGTCTGTGCAGGTAACGCAAGCGGAGGGCGGAATTCAGCCGCAGGTTATTGTCCAGCAATTGCGTTTTGGCAATGACCTTTACGGTATTTTTGGCAGTGGAAATTATATTGCCAAGAAAAATTACTTCCTGCCCAAGGGTGAATTTAATCTGGCGATTGAAAATTATCCCTGGGTGCTGGGCTTTGTGGCGGAGTTAACCAACAAGGCAGTGGAGGAGGGGATCACTCATTTTGGAACGGCTGAAAGCATGCTGCAGGTGATGCTTTCTCCCATAACGGAAGAAGGGCTGACAAATTTTGTGGTGTGGATGCTCTCTCACGGAAATACATATAATAACCGCAGGGATATTATGTTTGATATTGAGACAAGTCCTTTAACGGGTGTTAAAATTTCTGATACGTTGCTATCGGACGTTATTGCCCCTTACGCCGCCCAATTTGTGCCTCTGCAATAGAGGGCAGCTTCGTTTCTTCGGCTCACCAAGTGTTATTACACGAACCTGATTCGCCCGTTAGATTTTGGGCATAAAAAAAGCCCCCTGTTTCCAGGGAGCTTTTTTATTTGTTGTACGAATTAATTTACGCTGCAGCCTCTTCATCATCATTCGCTGATTCTTTCTTCGGCTGATTGTCATTAATGGTTTTTACCAGCATGTCCTGTGCTTCTTCATAGCCAATTTTTTGTGTGGCGGAGAATTCGCTGGCAAGGCGTGAGAGCGCATTTTCATAGATCATGCGTTCACTGTATGAGCGTTCCGGGTCATCCACATTTTTGTGCAGATCACGCACAACTTCCGCCAATGAGACGATGCTGCCTGAATTAATTTTTGTTTCATATTCTTTTGCGCGACGGCTCCACATGCCGCGACCAATACGCGCACGCCCTTTAAGCGTTTTTTGCATTCTTTCCACTTCTTTATCAGAGCAGAGTGGGCGTAGACCTGAAACAACAGCGCGGTTTACAGGAATACGAAGCGTCATTTTATCCCTCTCAAAGGAAACAACGTAGGTGGTTAATTCAACACCACCAAATTTTTGGGTTTCAACGCCGGTTACTTCACCAACGCCATGAGCCGGATAAACAACTTTTGCACCTTTGTTAAACTGCAACTCTGACATGCACTAACTCCTAATTATTTTAATTAACTTTGCAAACAAGCCTGAAACAGGCAAACATCTATAATCACCTTATTTTTTGTAAACTTACGTACCATAGACGTCGCAATTGTATCACAAAATGACATTAATAAAAACATCAAACTTTCGATAAATCCGATCTAGTTGTTTACTCTTCATTTATTCGCGCTAACTTGACCGGTTAAATTTTGGCGGCGGGTGGTCAATACTGCACCGGTACGGGATCCAAACTGCGCCAAAGATGCCAGGTGGCAATGGTTTCATAACCTTCCCATAAAGACGCCACATCATCAATTTTAGCCCCATAATGACGCTCAACTGCCTTCACTATGCCCACATCACCCCGTGGCAGCATGCGCGGGTGCAGCCGGTGAAAAATTTGAAACATCTCCACCGTCCAGCGTCCAACACCTTTTAGGGTGATGAGCTGATTCTCCACCTCCTGATCATTGGCGGAGAAGCAAAGTTTTTCTTCCAACTGATGATTCAGAAAAGCATGCGCAATGCCGTGGGAATAGGCAATTTTTTGCCTGGACAGGCCGCAGGCTTTCAGTGCGGCTTCATCCGTTTTTATAAGATTTTCAGGTGTTACGCCGGATAATGCTTGCTCCAGCCGTGCCCAGATGGCATCTGCCGCAGCCACGGAAACCTGCTGGCCGGTGATGGAACGCATTAACGTATAAAAGGCATCGCCATGGCTCATGAGCATGCTGCCATTGGCATGTTTTACTAAACCCGCCATCACTTTATCGCGCCGGCTCAGCACTGCGCAGCCTTGCCGCCAATAGGCAGGGCTGATGGAATGATGCGGCTGCGTTGACATGACAAGCTTAGATATGATAACCCGCGCAGCAGATTCAACCCTTTCTTTGGAGTTCCTCTTATGTTTGCTCAGCCCCTGCCTGCCACAAATACTGCCACCCGTACGGAATCAGACAGTTTTGGCCCTCTGGAGGTGCCGGCTGATAAATATTGGGGTGCGCAAACGCAGCGCAGCCTGATGAATTTTAAAATTGGTATGGAAACCATGCCAGCGCCTTTGGTGCGCGCATTGGGCATTGTGAAGCAGGCGGCGGCGGAAACAAACATGAAGCTGGGTGTGTTGGACGCAAAACTGGGCAAAGCCATGGTGCAGGCCGCCAGTGAAGTGGCAGATCTGAAATGGCTGGATCACTTCCCGCTGGTGGTGTGGCAAACCGGCTCCGGCACGCAGAGCAATATGAACACCAATGAAGTGATCTCCAACCGCGCCATTGAAATTCTGGGTGGTGAGATTGGCAGCAAAACGCCCGTGCACCCAAATGACCATGTGAATATGGGGCAAAGCTCGAACGACACTTTTCCAACGGCAATGCATATTGCCGCCGCCGAGCAGGTGCAGAATGCATTGATTCCAGCCCTGAAAACCCTGCGTGATGCGTTGCAGGTAAAGAAAAAAGCCTTTGATAAATATGTTAAAATTGGCCGCACGCACCTTCAGGATGCCACGCCACTTACACTAGGGCAGGAATTTTCCGGCTATGTGCATCAGGTGGAAATGGGCATTGCGCGGCTGGAAGCCACCTTGCCACGCGTGCTGGAGCTGGCGCAGGGCGGCACGGCCGTGGGCACGGGCATTAACTCTAAAAAAGGTTTTGCCGAAGGCTTCGCCGCCGAAGTGGCATCCATCACCGGCCTGCCATTCATCACCGCGCCCAATAAATTTGAAGCACTGGCCGCGCATGATGCCATGGTGGAGCTTTCCGGCATGCTGAACGTAATTGCGGTTAGCTTCATGAAAATTGCCAATGATATTCGCCTGCTTGGCAGCGGGCCGCGTTGTGGCATTGGCGAAATTTCCCTGCCGGAGAACGAGCCGGGCAGCTCCATCATGCCGGGCAAGGTGAACCCAACGCAGTGTGAGGCGCTCACCATGGTGGCCACGCAGGTTATGGGCAACCATATGACCGTCACCGTGGCTGGCTCTAACGGGCATTTTGAGCTGAACGTGTTCAAGCCGGTGATGATTTATAACGTGCTGCAATCCATCCGCCTGCTGGCCGATGGCGCGGTGAACTTCACGGAAAAATGCGTGGTGGGCATTGAGGCCAATGAAGAGCGCATTGCTAAATTACGGGATGAATCGCTGATGCTCGTCACGGCGCTGAACCCGCATATCGGTTATGACAATGCCACGAAAATCGCTAAAAAGGCGCATAAGGAAGGCACCACGCTGAAAGCGGCGGCGCTGAGTTTAGACCTGCTGACATCCGAGCAGTTTGATGAATGGGTCAAGCCAGAGGAAATGATTGGCCCGCGGGATTAGAGGAAAGAGGAAAGAGGAAAGAGGAAAGAGGAAAGAGGAAAGAGGAAAGAGGAAAGAGGAAAGAGGAAAGAGGAAAGAGGAAAGAGGAAAGAGGAAAGAGTCACTCCTTGTCATCCCAATGGTCAACCCCCTATTTATGGTCCAGTTTTAGGTTAGTAGTTTGGGGTTAGTTTGCGCCATTTGTTGTATGTCAGGGGC
>JAUIEX010000015.1 GCA_030429725.1 Alphaproteobacteria bacterium | reverse complement strand
TTACCGTCTTTGACATGATCTAATCCTTTGTTGAAATTGCTAAGTTCCAACAAAAACCTAAATCATCACCTGTTCCACTTCATCTGAAAATTGGGGGCGCCGCGCCCATCATTTAGCCTAGGTTTTTACTTTTTATTAATTTGTTTTGCCTATGATTTGCTTAAAGAACAAACAGGGTGAGGTGATATGACTGAAGTTACGAGTTGGCACGACGTTATTGATACAAGTAACATCGAAGATAAAAATGTGAAACGGGCGATTGAACAGCTGCTTGATCTGCGCATGCAGCTTCCGGGGGCGCTGGAGGAATTGCAGCTTATTCGGGATAAATACGATCGTGCTGATTATGCCGATGGCGCTTTTGTGGGTAAAAAAATTCAGCTCTTAACGGAAACGAAATTTCAGGAACGTGACGGCCAATGGTATTATGGCGATACGGATGTTGCGATTAAAGATAACGCGGAGCTGGTGCGTGCTTTGCGTGCTGCGCGTGGTGCATCGGGGGGTTTTACCAATCTGGCGGCGCTTGGTTATATTGAAACGAATGTGCCGGCCGTTAACCTTAATTTGGATTTGATTGCGGGCAATGCCTATGTGACCACGGATAATAAAGCAGTGCAATTTGATGTGTTAACCATTCTGGAACATGAGCTTTTCGGCCATGGAAAGGAGAAGGATTATTTTGAATCTTCAAAAGCCTATGCGCAGATAACTGAGCTTAATATTCTGCTGACGCTGGCGGGTAATCATTTGCATCAAAGCTATCCTGAGAATTTTAAAGAAAAACTTCTGAAAGAACTTGATATCAACTCGCAGGAAGCGCTTGATGGCTTTGTTGCCAGGGTGCGGGGAAATTTCCCGGAGATTGATCTTTCAGATTTTTCACTCCGTATTGATCAGTTGAAAACGCCGAATATTAATTCCGAATCCTACAAGGAAGCGGTAGGAAAATTTGCGGCGCTGCAAGAAGAACGCCTGAGCAACAACCTTGCCCGGGAGAATGACGCCATGGATCAGGCGAATGCTTTGCGCCTTGTGCTGAATTATCCCATCGAGAAATTGCGGGATGGCCATTATGATGCATCCATAGAATGGCCGGCAAATGAGGGCGAGCTTCCATCGCTCTATTTTACGGATAATCCACGATCCGGTGCGTTTAAGAACCCGAACCTTATCCGGAAATATGAGGAGATTAACGCCGGATGGCCACAGGAATTTCGTGATGATAACTTCACCATGGAAGGGCTGACGCAGCTGATTGAACGCCAGAATGTTGCCGGGGTGAGCGCAGGGGGCGCGCTGGAGATGGATCACAAACTTACCCCCAAAGAGCTTGAACTTGCCAAGGAATATGCGCAGAAGGCGGGCGTTACCCTGACGGTGGATAATAATAATATTCACCTGCAGAAAGGGGAAAAGCAAGCGGATATCAGCGTGAAATTCCAGCGCTGATTTAAGACTGCACCATTACCTTAGTTTCAGGGTGGAAAGCCCGATAAGGGCAAAGATGACGGCCAGAATCCAGAAGCGTATGACGATGGTGGGTTCGCTCCAGCCCTTTTTTTCGAAATGATGGTGGATGGGCGCCATGAGAAAGATGCGCTTGCCACCGGAAAGCTTGAAATAATAAACCTGAATGATGACGGAGAGGGTTTCCATCACGAACAGGCCACCGATAATGGCCAGCACCAGCTCATGCTTGGCGATGACGGCCATGGCGCCCAGCATCCCGCCCAGCGCCAGGCTGCCCGTATCCCCCATGAAAACCTGCGCCGGCGGGGCGTTATACCACAAAAAGCCAAGGCCGGCGCCAATCATTGCCATGCAAATGATGGCCAGTTCACCCGCGCCGGGAATGGCGTGAATCTGCAGGTAATTGGCGAAAATGGCGTTTCCTGCCAGATAGGTGATGAGGCCGAAACAGGCGGTGGCGATCATCACCGGGACAATGGCAAGGCCATCTAAGCCGTCGGTCAAATTCACGGCATTGGACGCACCAACCATCACCAGCATGGCAAAAAGCGCATAAAACCAGCCAAGATTCAGCAATAAATCCTTAAAAAACGGTACAGCCAGATGGGTGGCGTGATGTGCGGGCGCCAGCTCCATGATCCAGAAGGTGGCGATGAGCGCAATGCTGAACTGGCCAAGCAATTTGAGGCGGCCGGGCAGGCCGCGATGGCTGCGGCCGCGTAATTTCAGGTAATCATCCAGAAAGCCCAGCAGGCCGAAACCCATGGTCACCAGCAACACCACCCACACATAGTGATTGGCAAGATTTGCCCACAGCAGGGTGGAAATGAGCATGGAGAACAGAATCATCACGCCGCCCATGGTGGGCGTGCCCTGCTTGGTGAGAAGGTGGCTTTCCGGCCCGTCATCCCGGATGGGCTGGCCTTCGGCCTGAAGGGAGCGCAGCCAGCCGATAATCCGCCCACCAAAGAGAAAGCAGATCAGCATGGAGGTGAGCACCGCCCCGCCGGAACGGAAGGTGAGATAACGAAAGACGTTTAGAAAGCCATATTCATCCGCAAGCGGAACAAGGAGGTGATACAGCATGATGCGCCTTTGCTTAAAATGGATTTCTTACAGGTATAGACAGCGGCGGCGCAAATGCCCAGCCCGTTTTTGCCGGATTGGGGTGATTATTTTTTCTGACCGGGTGCGGGCGGGAAGAGCTTTTGCGATGTGCGTATGGCGGGGCCGGCGCCTTTTGTTCCGTTTGATTTTGCCTGAAAGGCCGGCAGGATTTCGCTTAGTTTGCCAATTTCCGAAACATAGCCGAAGCCGGCGCCAAGCCCCTTGCCTGTTTGTTGAAACTGCGCAAGCTGGTTATTTTCGTTTCTTTCAAGGGACTGGCCGATGGCATCGGCGCTATAACCCCCCACGATGATGGGGGTGATGTTGGGCATATTACGGCGGGTTTGAAAATCATTCACGCTGTCCCCAATCATATAGGCAGGGGTGGCTTTTGGCAGTTTCATCTGCGTCAGCGCTTCTTCCAGCATGTCCTTGGCCGCTTTGCGCTTATGGCCGTTATTGCGATCAAAGCCGATGGCGGTGTTGATGAGGGGGCGGATGCCCATCTGTTCAATTTGTTTTTGTAGAGTTTCATTATCCAGGTTGCTGACAATAGCGATATTGGCATTGGGGCGTGTTTTACGCAGATTTTTCAGCATTTCTTCAGCACCCGGTGCCCAGTGAATGGTTTTTTTACGTTCCGGTTCTTTAAGTTTTTCTGCCGCAATTTTTTTGGCTTCCCGATAATGATTTAAATCGGATTTTATAAAAATAGCACTTAAACGCTCCCCAATGCTGGAATGGAAAATTTCATCATCGGCTACACGCGGCAGGTGTTGATAGAGTTCGGGGTGATTTCTCTCCATCGCGGTGACGGTTTCATTATAGATTTCTTTGAGATAGACGGGATCTACCAATGTGCCGTCCCAATCGAAGAGATAGACATTGGGCGCGGTGGCGGAAGAGTTTCTCGGTGTTGTTCCCTGCAGCATTAGCGCCTTTATGCGTTGGCTTTGGCGGCGCTGCTGATGGTGAGCTCACCTTTGGCCATGCCAACTTTGACCACGCCGCCCTTTTTCAGGCTGCCGAAGAGAATCTCATCGGCCAGCTTCTGCTTCAGCTCTTTGTCAATCAGCCTTTGCAGCGGGCGGGCACCAAAGGCGCGGTCATAGCCTTTCTCGGCAAGCCATTTTCTGGCTGCCGGGGTGACCTCCAGCCGGATGGCCTTATCGGCCAGCTGATCCTGTAATTCGGTCAGTGCTTTATCCACAATGCGCTCCATCAGCGCCGGTTGCAGTGGCTGGAAGGGAATAACGCCATCCAGACGGTTGCGGAATTCCGGGCTGAAAGTGCGTTTCAGAGCGTCATCGGATTTAACATCATTGACCTCGGAACGTTCCCCAAAGCCGATGGGGGATTTTTCCGATTCACGCACGCCGACATTGCTGGTCATAATCAGAATGACATTGTTGAAATTAACGTCCTTGCCTTCGGAATCGGTTAGGGTGCCGTTATCCATCACCTGCAGCAGCAGGTTGAAGATATCCGGATGGGCTTTTTCAATTTCATCCAGCAGCAGCACGCAATGCGGGTTGCGGGAAACGGCCTCCGTCAACAGGCCGCCTTCCTCATGCCCGACATAGCCGGGGGGCGAGCCGATAAGCTTGGCCACGGTGTGTCCTTCCACATATTCGGACATGTCATAGCGGACGAGCTTCATTGTCAGCACATTGGCAAGCTGCTTGGCCAATTCCGTCTTACCAACGCCGGTGGGGCCGGTGAAAAGATAGCTGCCGATGGGACGCCCCGGCGCGCGCAGGCCGGCACGTGAAAGCTTGATGGATTGTGACAGTGCTTCAATGGCCACATCCTGCCCGAAGACGCGTTTTTTAAGCTGACCGTCGAGCGTTTTGAGCTGTTTAAGATCATCGGAAGAAACGGAATGGCTTGGCACACGGGCGATTTTGGCGACAATGGCCTCAATCTCCTTCACGCCGATGGTTTTTTTGGCAACTTTAGCGATGCGCTGATTGGCACCGGCCTCATCCAGCACGTCAATGGCTTTATCCGGAAGTTGTTTATCGTGGATGTAACGCGCGGAAAGCTCCGCCGCCAGCCGCACAGCCTCTTTCGTGTAGCGTACATTGTGGTGCGCTTCATAGGCGGGTTGCAACCCTTGCAGAATGTTGATGGTGTCTTCCACGGAAGGTTCTTCAATTTCCACCTTCTGGAAGCGGCGGGCAAGGGCGCGTTCTTTTTCAAAATGCTGCTTATATTCCTTATGGGTGGTGGAGCCGATGCAGCGCAAAGTGCCGCGCGCCAGCGCGGGCTTCAGCAGATTGCCGGCATCCAGCGCATTACCGCTGGTGGAACCGGCGCCAACAATGGTGTGAATTTCATCAATGAACAGGATGGCATGCGGCAATTTCTCAATGCCCTTCATCACGGCCTTCAGGCGTTCCTCAAAATCACCGCGATAGCGCGTTCCGGCCACCAGTGCGCCCATATCCAGTGAAAAAATGATGGCTGTTTTCAGGATGGAAGGCACTTTCTTCTGGGTGATGCGCCAGGCCAGCCCTTCGGCAATGGCGGTTTTACCCACGCCCGGCTCTCCCACCAGAATGGGATTGTTTTTTGTGCGGCGGCAGAGAATTTCCACCACGCGCTCCACTTCCGTTTCCCGGCCAATCAGCACATCGGTTTTGCCCTCTTCGGCCTGATGGTTCAGATTGATACAATATTGCCGTAATGCGTCGCTGATTTCCTGCGTTTCGGCATCTTTATCTTCCGGACGGCGGCGATCTTTCCGCGCCGGGATAATTTGGATGATGGGGTCTTGCTGCTTGCCTTCGGAGGGCTTCATGCCATGGGAAACAAAATTGACGACATCCAGCGAGGTGACGGCCTGCTGGCTGATGAAATAGACGGCGTGACTGTCCTGCTCGGAAAAAATTTCCACCAGCACATGCGCACCCGTCACCTGATGTTTGCCGGCGGAATGGGCATTGATGGCGGCGCGATGCACCACACGCTGAAAGCCCGCCGTGGGCTTGGATTCGGTGATGTTTTCGACGATCAGACTGGCAAGATCCTCATTGATGAATTCCAGCAGGCTTTCCTGCAATGCTTCCAGATTAACCCCGCAGCCGCGCAGCACGGCTTTGGCATCGTCATCCTCCAGCAGCGCCAGCAGCAGATGCTCCAGCGTGGCATATTCATGGCCGCGCTCCTGCGCGAAGATCAGCGCCCGGCGGAGGGATTGTTCTAAATCGGAAGAGAGCATAACCGCAGAAATTCAGCTATAAGCGGTTTAACTTTTGACCATGATGCAGCGCAGCGGGTAGCTGTTGCGGCGGGCAAGGTCGATCACCTGAATCATTTTGGTTTCGGCAACATCGCGTGTGTAGGTGCCGCAATGGCCGCGCCCCTGATGGTGCGTTTGCAGCATGACGCTGAGCGATTCCTGATGTGGGCGGTGGAAGATATCCTTCAGCACCATCACCACAAAATCCATCGGCGTGAAATCATCATTCAGCAGCACCACATCATACATGGTGGGGCGGGAGAGCTCCGTGGTTGTTTTTTGTCCCGGCAGGAAAGACGGAGAGACAGGGCTGGCTGCGTCCTGCGCGGTGTGCGAAGGCGGGGAAGCCTTATCCGGCTGTTCGGGGCGATGGGCGCTGTTATCCGTCATAACTCAATCCTATGTGTGCGTTATGTTGTTATCTGAATATAGTATAGCAAATGAAGAATAACAAATCGTTAACTGACAAAATAATTTCCACCTTTTTTTCACTTAAGAGGCGATCCTTATGATTTTACAGATTTATTTATATTATAAGGTGGCGGATGGCGCATTGCACGCGGGCTGATTATGCATTATCACGGTAGCCAATAAAGCTATTGAAGGGGTTTTCTATGGGTGCAGCGGTAAAGTTTTTTGTTTCCACAATCGTGATTGCGGTGATTCTGGTGGTGATATTGCTGGCCGTTGGCCCGGCATTGATTCCGCAGGAGATGATCCGCACCAGGCTGAATGAGGCGGTGCAGCAGAATCTGGGTAAATCGTTGGATTACTCCGGCCCGGTTTCTTTAAGCCTGTTCCCCAGCGCCGGGGTGACACTGAAACGCGCCACCTTGCAGAATCCGGATGGTTCCGGCGGGTTGTTGCTGGAGGATTTCAATGTGGAGGCCGATAGCTGGGGCTTAATCAGCGGCAGCTTGCGTCTTTATGTGGAAGGGGTGGTGGAAAAAGTGCCGCTGCAATTTGACATTCGCGCCGATGATGCGAATCTGATTTTCTCCGAAACCGGCGCGCCGATTCGCCTGCAATTGAATGATCCGCAGCCTTTTGAGCTTTCCGCCATTCTGGCGCTGCCGGAAAATCAGGTGATTTTGCGTGATCTTTCGGTGGAGCTGACGGAAACACGGGGCAAAGGCGTGATCCGGGTGATGCTGGCGGGCGCGAAGCCGGATATCAGCGGCGCGCTGGAGTTCAGCATGCTGAACGTGAACGAGCTGGCGGCGATGGGTGCTTATTTTGGTGGTGCTTCAGAGAAGGTGCAGCAGGCGGTGAAGCGGGAGAGTGACCCGGTGGCGGATGTGCCGGAAGCGGCGCTGCCATGGACAGGGCAGGCGTTTGATGTGAGTGGCCTGAAGCAGGTGAATGCCAATATCAATATTAAAGCCGCCAAATTTTCCTATGATCAGTTAAAAATGAACGATGCCGAGCTGGCGGTGAAATTGCGGGACGGCACCCTGCTGGCGGAGCTGGTGAATGCCAAGCTTTATCAGGGCGCAGGCACGGCGGTGGTGAAAGTGGAAGCAGCGAAAAAGCTGCCGGTGATGACGGCCAATCTGGCCTTGCGCGGGGTGGCAATTAAGCCGCTTTTGGAGGCATTTTACGGGGAAACCAAGCTTTCCGGCATTGGGGATGTGACGGTGAACCTGACCGGTGCGGGCAACAGCGATCTGGCCTTGGTCAAGGGGCTGAAAGGAGACGGGCGCATTGTGCTGCAGAAAGGTTCCGTGGAAGGCGTGGACGTGATGAGCATGGCCAGCCTTGATCCGACGAAGATTATCGGTGCTTTCCAACAGGTGGGAAAAACCACGGTGATTGACACGATGAAAGGCGGGTTTGTAATTGAAAATGGCGTGCTGAAAAATAACGATCTGCGGATTGATATTCCCTTCACCAGCCTGGAAGGGCGCGGGGAGCTGGACATTCCAACCTTGCAGGTGAAATACCGTATTGCGCCGGTGGTGGGCATCAGCAAGCTGGGGCTGCGTGTGCCGGTGATGTTCCGGGGCGATGTGCGTCACCCGAAAATTCTGCCGGACTTGCAGGGGCTGGTGACACAAGGGCTGGACGGCGTGGTGAATGATTTTATCGGCAAAAAATTCGGCACGGATGAGGCCGGCGAAAAAATGGATACGCAGAAGCTGATTGATAAGAATCTCAATCGGATGGATGAAAGTTTGAAAAAGCGCGTGGGCGATGCGGAGGCGGAAAGTCTGGGCGGCACGGTGCGCGGCCTGTTGAAGGGTTTGCCGATTCCGGGGCTGTTGGATCCCGCGCCGAAGCAGGAAGCGCCTGCTGCGCCTGCTGCGCCTGCGGAACCGGCAGCGCCGGCAGCGCCATAAATGCCGGTGATGTGGTGAGATGGTGATGGAACGGTTGATTGCTTCCCTGAAATTTAACGATGCCGGGCTGATTCCCGCCATTGCGCAGGATGCGGCCAGCGGGGAAGTGCTGATGCTGGCATGGATGAATGCGCAAGCGGTGGAAAAAACCCTGAAAACCGGGGATGTGTGGTATTTCTCCCGCTCGCGCAGCGGCTTGTGGCGGAAGGGCGAAACCAGCGGCCATGTGCAGCAATTGGTGGATTTTCGGGTGGATTGTGACCGGGATACGGTTTTGCTGCGCGTGCGGCAGACGGGCCCGGCCTGCCACACGAACCGCCCGAACTGCTTTTTCTATCAATGGGAAGATGGCACGGAACGGGTGATTTCCACACCGGTGGCGGGCTGAAAACCTTAATTTTCACCCTGATTTGGTGTGATGGGGATGATTTTGGGATAATTTTTAGCAAAACCATGCCGGAAGGGGTTGACAGCCATGGTATAAGGGACGATCTATGCCGCAGAGCAGAAGAGTTACTATTTTAGGAGATATCATGGTTAGATCAGCAAATTTGGGCTTCCCGCGGGTGGGTGCCTTTCGTGAATTGAAGCACGCAGTGGAAGCCTATTGGAAGGGGCAATCCTCGGAAGCGGAGCTTCAGCAGGTGGCAAAAGATTTGCGCGCGGCGCATTGGAAGCTGCAGCAGGATGCCGGGATTGACGTGATTCCGTCTAATGATTTCTCTTTCTACGATCAGGTGCTGGATATGATTGCCACCGTTGGCGCGGTGCCGGAGCGTTATAACCATCAGGCCGGGTTGGTGGATCTGACCACCTATTTTGCCATGGCGCGTGGCCGCCAGCAGGACGGGCAGGATGTGGTGGCCATGGAAATGACCAAATGGTTTGATACGAACTACCATTATATTGTGCCGGAATTTAAGGCTTCCACTTCCTTTGCGCTTTCTTCCACGAAGGCGGTGGATCAGTTTAAGGAAGCCAAGGCGCTGGGCATTCAGACCCGCCCGGTGATTCTGGGCCCGGTGACTTTCCTGCTGCTTGGGAAAAGCTATGAAGAAGGGTTTGACCAGCTTTCACTGCTGCCTTCTTTGCTGCCGGTTTATGCGGAGCTGCTCAAAGCGCTGGAAGCCGAAGGCGCTACCGATGTGCAGATTGATGAGCCTTGCCTGGTGCTGGATTTAAGTGCGGATGCCAAGGCGGCCTATCAGAATGCTTTTGAGCAACTGGCCGGGCATACGAATCTGCAGCTGCATCTGGCGACGTATTTTGACGGGCTGCGCGATAATGCCGCGCTGGCCTTTGGCCTGCCGGTGGCTTCCGTGCATTTGGATTTACGCCGTGCCCCTTCACAGCTTGAGGCGGCGCTTAATGCGGTGAAGCCAACGCAGAAACTTTCGCTGGGCGTGGTGGATGGTCGTAACATCTGGAAGAATAACCTGAATGCCTCACTGGAAGTGGTGCAGAAAGCGGTGGAAAAACTGGGTTCGGATCGGGTGATTGTGGCGCCAAGCTGCTCCTTGCTTCACAGCCCGGTGGATCTGGATTCCGAACAGAAGCTGGATGCGGAGCTGAAAGGATGGCTTTCTTTCGCCAAGCAGAAGCTGGCGGAAGTGGTGCTGATTGCGCGTGCCGCTGCCGGTGAGCGTGACGATGCGGCCTTTGCCGCCAATGCGGAGGCAATTCGCGCCCGTGAGACATCACCGCGGATTCATAACCCGGCGGTGAAAGAGCGTGTTTCCGGCGCGGTGGCGGCGGATTTGCAGCGTGACAGCGCCTTTGAAAAGCGTATCACCCTGCAGAAAGCAAGCTTGAACCTGCCGCCTTTGCCAACAACGACGATCGGTTCTTTCCCGCAGACGCAGGAAGTGCGTGCGGCGCGTGCGAAGTTCAAGAAAGGCGAGCTGAGCCGCGAGCAATATGATGCGTTCCTGGAAGAGGAAACCACGCGCTGCATTCGTATTCAGGAAGAGATGGATATTGACGTGCTGGTGCATGGTGAGTTTGAGCGCAACGACATGGTGGAATATTTCGGCGAGAAGCTTGAAGGCTTTGCCTTCAGCCAGTTTGGCTGGGTGCAGTCTTATGGCTCACGCTGTGTGAAGCCGCCGATTATTTTCGGTGATGTTTCGCGCCCGGAAGCGATGACGGTGCGCTGGGCGGAATTTGCGCAGAAGCAAACCAGCCGCCTGATGAAGGGCATGCTGACCGGGCCGGTGACGATCCTGCAATGGAGCTTTGTGCGTGACGATCAGCCGCGTAGCGAGACCTGTAAACAGATTGCGTTTGCGATCCGTGATGAGGTGGTGGATCTGGAAAAAGCCGGCATCAAGGTGATTCAGATTGATGAAGCCGCGCTGCGTGAAGGGCTGCCGCTGCGCCGGGGCGACTGGAAACAATATCTGGATTGGGCGGTGGATTCGTTCCGCATCACGGCCGGTGGCGTGAAGGATGAGACACAGATTCACACCCATATGTGTTATTCTGAGTTTAACGACATCATTGAAGCCGTGGCGGCAATGGACGCGGATGTGATCTCCATTGAAACCTCACGTTCCGCCATGGAGCTGCTGGACGCGTTTGTGGCGTTTAAATATCCGAATGAGATTGGCCCGGGCGTGTATGATATTCACAGCCCGCGTGTGCCGAAGCAGGAGGAGATGGAAAGCCTGCTGCACAAGGCGCTGGACGTGCTGACACCGGAACAAATCTGGGTGAACCCGGATTGTGGCCTGAAAACCCGCGGCTGGGCAGAAGTGAAACCGGCGCTGGAAGGCATGGTGAAAGCGGCGAAGAATGTCCGTCAGGAACTTAAGAACCGTCAGGCGGCTTAAGGCGGAGACTACGCCGTTCCGGCTCTCTGGCTCAGATAGGAGGCCGGTGCGGATAAAAAAAGCGGGGTGTTACCACTCCGCTTTTTTTGTGCATGGTGCAGAATCCATACTGCCTGCGGGATGTGCATGCATCTTGGCGTGAATGTCACTCTGATCTTTGCAAGTTCGGTGTGATCCTGTAACGTCAGGATAAGGACTAATGCATGGCAGATGATGAAACCCTAACTGAAGATGGCACGCAGGAGCAGGACTCCGGCGGCGGTGAGAAGGCGAAGCCCGCTTCGGGTGGTGGTTCCGCACTGGATGAGGTGTTTTTCTCCGAAGGGGACGAGCTTGATCTGGAGGCGGTGTATGATGTGCCGCTTGAGGTGGAGGTGGTGCTGGGCGAAAAAACGCTTTCGATTACCGAATTGCTGGATATTGGCAGTGGCTCGGTGATTGAGCTTGACCGTAAAGTGGGTGAACCGGTGGATGTTTATGTTAATAAGCGGCTGGTGGCACGTGGTGAAATTGTGATTGTGGAAGACCATATCGGCGTGACGATGACGGAAATTTTCAAAGGCGATGTGGCGTAGCGTGCGATGAATCGGCAGGTGCATTTTTCAACGATAATCGGTATTTTTCTGTCTATCGGGCTGGTGCTGGCGGCCATTTTTCTTGGCAATACCGGCGTGGGCGGTTTTGTGGATTTAAAATCCATTTTGATTGTGGTGGGCGGCACGTTTTTTCTGGTGATTGGCTGCTTCTCCTTTCAGGAAGTGTGGGGTGCGAAAAAACTGATTGGCCGCACAATTTATTACACATCGGAAGACCCGGAACTGGCCGCCAAAGCCGGATTGGAGCTGGCGGATCTGGCGCGGAAGAACGGGATTTTATCGCTCCAGAAACAGAGTAAAAAATTAAACCGCTCGCCCTTTTTTAAGCGCAGTATCCTGCAGATTGTGGATGGTATTCCGGCTGAAGATGTGGAGCGGATCATGCAGCGGGAGCTGGCCGCCACCGATGAGCGCCATATGAAAGGTGTGGCGATTCTGAACAAGGCGGCGGAGATTTCTCCGGCGATGGGGCTGATCGGAACATTGATCGGGCTGGTGCAGATGCTGGCAAATCTGGATGATCCTTCCTCCATTGGCCCGGCGATGGCTATTGCGCTGCTGACAACGCTTTATGGCGCGATGCTGGCCTATATGATTTTTACACCGCTGGCCAGCAAGCTGGAGCGGACGAGCGAGGAGGAATTGCTGGTGATGCAGATTTACATGCAGACGGTGATGTCCATTGGCCGGCGGGAGAACCCGCGCCGCTTGCAGATGCTGATTAATTCTATCCTTCCTCCGGCAAAGCGGGTGCAGTTTTTCACCTAGAGATTGGCAATGAAAACCGTTAGGGTAAACCCATGGCACGTTTGATTATTATTGGCGCTGGCAACAGCCAGATTACCGAAGCCAGCCGCATGGCGCAGCAGCAGGGTGCGCGGGTAACGCTGGCGCCTTCCATTGACGCCACGCTGGATTTGCTGCGCACCGGCAAAGGCGCGGAGCTGGTGCTGATTGAGGCCGGTATGGATGTTAAAAGGCTGGTGACAGCGCTGGCGGAAGAGCGGATTGTGATTGAAGTGGCGGCCTATGGCATTGATGTGGATGCCAAAGCGGCGGCTGCTGCCATTCGTGCCGGCGCGAAGGAGTTTATCCCATTCCCGCCGAAGGAGGACATGATTGCCGCCATGCTGGAAGCGGTGGCGGGTGAAAAAAGCGAGGTGCTTTATGCCTCTCCCAAAATGGCGCAGGTGATTGCCATGGCCGATAAAATTGCGGCCAGCGATGCTAATGTGCTGATTACCGGAGAATCCGGCACGGGAAAGGAAGTGATTGCGCGTTATATTCACGGCAAGAGCAAGCGCGCGGCGGCGCAGTTTGTTTCGGTGAATTGTGCGGCAATTCCGGATAATCTGCTGGAATCGGAACTTTTTGGTCATGAGAAAGGCGCGTTTACCGGCGCGGCGGCGCGGCGGATCGGTAAGTTTGAAGAGTCCAGTAACGGCACGCTGCTGCTGGATGAAATTTCTGAGATGGAGCTGCGCTTGCAGGCCAAGTTACTCCGCGCCCTTCAGGAGCGTGAAATTGACCGTGTGGGTGGCACGCAGCCGGTAAAAGTGAATTTGCGGGTGCTGGCCACCAGCAACCGCAATCTGCAGAATTCCATTGCCGCCGGGGAGTTCCGGGAAGATCTTTATTTCCGCCTGAATGTGATTCGGATTGATATGCCGCCCTTGCGTGACCGGGTGGAGGATATTCCGCTGCTGGCGGAGCATTTTGCCAAACATTATGCGGAAGTGAACGGCATGCCGCCGAAGGAAATTTCCGAATCGGCGATGTTGCAACTGGCGCAATATCACTGGCCGGGCAATGTGCGGGAGCTGGAAAACACCCTCCACCGTGCGGTGCTGATCAGTGGGAACGAAATTGATGCGGAAAGTATTCTTCTGGATCAGGCCATGCAGGGTGCGCCGGCGGAAATGTTTCCGGAAGTGGGCGATGATGGCGGTGCGCCTTTGGTGGCGCGCTCGGTGGAAAGTGTGGAAAAAGAATTGATTCTGAACACGCTGGATCACTGTCAGGGCAACCGCACCCATGCGGCCAAGCTGCTGGGGATTTCCATCCGAACATTGCGCAACAAGCTTAACCAATATGAAGAAGAGTTAATGAAAGAGGCGGCGGCCAGATAACGATGGGGCTGGTGCTTGTCATTCAGGCGGTGTTGCTGGGGATTGTCGAAGGGCTGACGGAGTTTATTCCCGTATCCTCCACCGGGCATTTAATTTTGCTGGTGGACATGCTGAAATTTGAAGGCCCGCAAGGGGCGGTGTTTGAAATTTCCATTCAAATGGGTGCCATTCTGGCGGTGTGTTATGCCTATTTCGGGCGCCTTTGGGGTGTGGCCACCACGCTGAAACAGCAGCAATCGCAGCGCTTTGTGCTGAATCTGTTGATTGCGTTCATGCCGGCGGCGGTGATTGGCGTGCTGGCGCATAGCGTGATTAAAGAGCTGCTGTTTTCCGTGACGGTGGTTAGCTGGATGCTGGTGATTGGCGGGGTGCTGATTCTGCTGATTGAGCGGATGCAGATTGTTGAAAAACATACGGATGTGCTGAATTTCAGCCCGCTTCTGGCGCTGAAAATCGGCTTTTGTCAGGTGCTGGCGATGGTGCCGGGCACATCCCGTTCCGGGGCAACGATCATGGGCGCGCGCTTGCTGGGGGTAAGCCGGAAATCCGCTACGGAGTTTTCGTTTTTTCTGGCCATTCCCACCATGCTGGGTGCCACGGTGTATGATCTTTATAAGAATCGCGATCATCTGGTGGCGGATGATATGGGGCTGATCGCCATTGGCTTTTTCGCCGCTTTCATCGCCGCGTTGCTGGTGGTTAAAAGCGTGATTGCCTTCATTGAACGCCATGGCTTCACCCCATTTGGCTATTACCGCATTGCGCTGGGCTGTGTGATGCTGGCGCTGATTTATGGCTGAGAAGAGGGTTTAGGGAAGAGATAAGAGATAAGAGATAAGAGATAAGAGATAAGAGATAAGAGATAAGAGATAAGAGATAAGAGATAAGAGATAAGAGATAAGAGATAAGAGATAAGAGATTCTCTTCTGCAAGTCAGCTCTTAGGCACAGACTTACCCCCGGCTCGCCTCTTCAGTGATGCGCAGCATCTTAGGCTCATTGCGATGTTCAGGAAGCACATCGCAGGAGCGATTATAAGAAACATGACCCCCACCCGCCTTTACGCCGCTTTGCTGAGCAGGGCATTCATGCGGCGCGTGAAGCCGGCAATATCCTTGATCGGCTCGCCCTCAATGATATTGGCCTGCGCATGCAACAGATGAATGCGATCTTCCAGCTCGGCTTTAGGGATATCACCGGCAATGTCTTTTGCCAGTTGCCGGATGATGGGATGATTCGGGTTGATTTCCAACAGCTTGGCGGAAGAAGAGGGCAGCTGCTTGTTTTCAATCATGAAGCGTTCCATGCGGATATCCATATGGCCTTCGGCGGCACTGAGGCACACGGGGCTGTCCTTTAACCGTTGCGTGGTGCGCACATCCGCAATGGCGGCGCCCAGCGTGGTTTTGAAGAATTGAATCAGCGCCTCGTTTCCGGCGGATTTTTCTTCTTTATTTGCATCTTTGGCAGGTTCCTTTTCACCCGTATCGGCAAATTCCTCGTCCAGTTCCTTGCTGCTGCGGGTGATGGAGCGCAGCGGCGTGCCACTGACTTCCGGCACCACATTCACCCAGAATTCATCGACGGAATCGGTGAGCAGAATCACCTCAATATCACGATCTTTAAACCCTTCCAGCTGCGGGCTTTGGACGGTATCTTCATGGTTTTCACCGGTGATGTAATAGATGGCTTTCTGGTCTTTTTGCATGCGTTTGATGTAGGTTTCAAAGCTGACCAGCTCATCCCCGCTTTTTGTGGTGCGGAAGCGCGTGGCTTTGAGCAAATCTTCACGTGGCTCCATCTGATCGCACAAACCTTCTTTCAGCACGGGGCCAAAATTTTCCCAGAATTCGGCGAATGCTTCAGGCTGCTTATCCGCTTTTTTGGTGAGTTCGTTTAAGACTTTTTTGGTCACGGCGCGGCGAATTTTCTGCACCAGCACATTATTCTGCACCGTCTCGCGGCTGATATTCAGCGGCAAATCCTCCGAATCCACCACGCCGCGCAGGAAGCGCAGATAGGATGGGATGATATCCAGCCCTTCTTCGGCGATGAAAACGCGCTTGATGTAAAGCTTCACCTGCGTGGAGCGATCCGGGTGGAAGAGATCAAACGGGCGACGCGAAGGGATGAACAGCAGGCTGGTATATTCCAGCGCGCCTTCGGCCCTGGTGTGCAATGTCATCCATGGTTCATCGGCGCCCATATGGGCAATATCCTGATAAAATTCATTATATTCGGCCTGAGTCAGCTCCGATTTTGGCCGTGTCCACAGCGCTTTACCGTCATTTAAGCGGTGATTATCGCCCAGATCATCGACAAAAGTGATCGGAAAGGCCACATGGTTGGAATAGGTTTTGATGATATGTTCAAGGCGGTGCTTATCCAGATATTCCTTCGATTCATCATTCATGAACAGGGTGATTTCCGTGCCGCGCCCTTCCATGGCGTCCGTTTCTTCCACGGTGAAGTTGGCTTTGCCCTCGGAAATCCATTTTACGGCCTGTTTCTTCCCCGCAGCACGACTTAACACCTGCACTTTATTTGCTACCATAAAGGCGGAATAAAAACCAACGCCAAACTGGCCGATCAGCTGTGCATCCTGTTTTTTATCCCCGGTGAGCCTGTCCATGAAACGCTCCGTGCCGGAACGCGCGATGGTGCCCAGATTGTCGACGATTTCCTTGCGCGTCATGCCGATGCCGTTATCGCGGATGGTCAGCGTGCCCGCATCCTTATCCACCGTGACGGTGATGGCCAGCTCCGGATCATCTCCCAGCAATTCCTGTTTATCCAGCGCTTTATAGCGGAGCTTGTCGCAAGCATCCGAAGCGTTGGAAATCAGCTCCCGCAGGAAGATATCGCGGTTCTGATAGAGTGAATGGATCACCAGTTTGAAAAGTTTCTCCACTTCCGCATCAAATTGCATGGTTTCTTTTTCTGCCATTTTTTACTCCTTTATCTGTCTCGTTCTGCGCTCTTGCTTCCGGCTCGTTCTGCGCTCCGCGCAACCTCTCGCGTGGTGTGCATCACTAAAGAGGCGGGCCTGCGGGCGCGCATTTCAATTATTGTTGTCACCACCGGATGACGTTTTATTTTACCCGTGCTAGATAGGCGCATATGTCTGAGATTCAAGAGCCTGAAATTTATCCGAATGCCCCGGCCATAATTTTGGTGAATCCGCAAATGGGGGAAAATATTGGTGCCGCCGCGCGGGTGATGCATAATTTTGGCCTTACCGATCTGCGGATTGTGAACCCGCGTGACGGTTGGCCGAACCTGGCTGCCGAAGCCATGAGCGCAAAGGCCATCGGGCTGATTCAGGCGGCGCCGATTTACACGACAACGGCCGAGGCCGTGGCGGATATGCAGGTTGTTTATGCCACCTCCGCCCGCATGCGGGACATGGCAAAGCCGGTGGTGGAAAGCCCGTTTCTGGGCGAAAAGCTTCATCAATATGCGCGTGCGGGAGTGCGGACTGCAATTCTGTTTGGTGCGGAACGCAGCGGGTTGTTAAATGAGGATGTGGTGCTGGCGGATGCGCTGCTGACCATTCCGGTGAACCCGGAAAATCCCTCCCTGAATCTGGCGCAGGCGGTTGCCGTGGTGGCCTATGAATGGGCGCGTGGGGGTCACGTTCTCAGGGCGGAAGAATCAGCATTATCGTCAATGCATTCCGGTGAGGTTGAAGATTCTGTCCCCCCACCGGAAAGCGCGTCCGCACTTTCAGACTCCCCCGCAAGGGGGGAGTTATTTACTGAGCCGTCCGCGCGCGCCGTCTCATTGGAAAATCAGGAAGATTTTTCAGGAGACAATCAAACGAAACAGCTTGATCGGGAGCAATCAAACAAAGCCCGGCTTTATGCCATGCTGGAGCATCTGGTGGAAGCACTGGAAGCGAAGGGGCATTTTCACCCGCCCGGCAAACGCGCCGTGATGGAAGCCAATATTCGCAATATGTTTACCCGCGCCGGCTTAACGGAGCAGGAAGTGCAATCCATGCGTGGGATTATCCGAAGTTTGGGCGGAGAATTTCAAAATAAGCCGCGTCACTAGCCGCCCGCGTGCAATTTTAGGCAAAAAGCCGTTGACAGCAGGGTGAGAATGGCTATGTTGCGCCCTCTTCTGACGCACCGGGTGGTGTGCCAGTGTGGCGAGGTTCAGGGCTCCAACCCTGCTAAACCCTGCACCGCACTTAAGAAGGCAACCAGGCGAAAGCCTAAACTGGAGTATGATTATGTCAAAACGCCATAACGCAAAATATAAAATTTCCCGCCGTCTGGGTGAAAGCCTGTGGGGTCGTGCCAAAGATCCTGTTGTCATTAAAAACTACCCTCCCGGCCAGCATGGCCCAAATCAGGGGCGTCGTCCGATCTCTGATTTTGGTACGCAGTTGACGGCCAAGCAAAAGCTGAAGGGCTATTACGGTAATATTTCCGAAAAGCAATTCCGTACGATCTTTAAAGAAGCGGCCAATACCAAAGGTGATACATCAGAAAATCTGATTGGCCTGCTGGAAAGCCGTTTGGATGCGGTGATTTACCGTTTGAACTTCGTTCCAACCGTGTTCTCCGCCCGTCAGTTTGTGTCTCACAAACATGTTAAAGTGAATGGCCAAACAGTGAATATTCCATCATACCGCCTGAAACAGGGTGATGTGATTCAGATTAAAGAAGCCTCCCGCGGTATCCCGATGGTGATTGAAGCGTTGCAAACGATGGAACGCGATGTGCCGGAATATCTGGAACTGAATGTCGGCGAATTTAAAGGAACATTCAATCGCAAACCTGCGTTTGAAGAGGTGCCGTATCCGGTGATGATGCAGCCAAACCTCGTTGTAGAATTCTACTCACGTTAATTCCTCCTCCATCCTCCTTTTAACGTGAGTGGAGCCTGGCAGGGGAAACCCTGTCAGGTTTTTTTTTGGCTTTTATCCCTGCTCGTTCTGCACTACGTGCAACCCCTCGCGGGTAGGGTATAAGCCCCTCACGAGTTTTTATGGCTTGGTCATTGCGATAGCGCTAACGTTTGACAATTGCGTTCGGTAGCATATCCGCCTACATCTTACCCCATGGCAAAAGCACAAACCTATCAATGCGCACAATGCGCGGCCACCTCCCCCAAATGGGTGGGGCAGTGCCCCGGCTGCGGGGAATGGAACACGCTGGAAGAAGCCGGGGACGGGGCAAAATTCACGCAGCTGAAAGGTAATGTGGTTGGCAAAAGCCTGACATTGGAAGGTTTGAGCGGCCATGCCAAAGACGCGCCGCGCATTCCAACGCAGATTGGGGAGCTTGACCGTGTGCTGGGGGGCGGGCTGGTGCCCGGCTCCGCGATTCTGGTGGGGGGTGATCCGGGGATCGGAAAATCCACCCTGCTGCTGCAGATGCAGGCAACGCTGGCGAATAACGGGAAGAAGATGGTCTATATCACCGGGGAGGAATCCGTTGCGCAGGTGCGGCTGCGGGCAAGCCGGCTGGGGCTTTCGAATGCGCCGGTGCTGCTGGCGGCGGCCACCAATGTGCGCGATATTCTGGCAACCATGCAGAAGGAAAAGCCGGCGGCGTTGGTGGTGGATTCAATTCAGACCATGTTTGTCGATAGTGTGGCCTCCGCACCGGGCACGGTGACGCAGGTGCGTAATTCAGCCTTTGAACTGATTGCCGCGGCCAAACAATCGGAAACGGCGTTGATTCTGGTGGGGCATGTGACCAAAGACGGGCAGATTGCCGGCCCCAAAGTGCTGGAGCATATGGTGGATACGGTGCTGTATGCCGAGGGCGATGCCGGCCAGCATTACCGGCTGCTGCGGGCGGTGAAAAACCGCTTCGGTGCGGCCAATGAAATCGGCGTGTTTGACATGACGGAGCAGGGGTTGCAGGAAGTAACCAACCCTTCGGCCTTGTTTATTTCCGGCAAGGCGGGAGAGGTGAGCGGCTCGGTGATTTTCCCGGCCAGTGAAGGCAGCCGGGTGATGTTGCTGGAAATTCAGGCGCTGGTGGCGCCCACGCAATATAGCAATCCGAAACGCGCGGTGGTGGGATGGGACGCCAACCGGCTTTCAATGCTGCTGGCGGTGTTACAAACTCGCGCCAACCTGCCTTTGATGGATAAGGAAGTGTTTCTGAATGTGACGGGCGGCATTAAAATTACGGAACCGGCGGCGGATCTGGCGGTGGCGGCGGCGATTGTTTCCGCGTTGAAGAATGAGCCGGTGAAGGAGGACACGGTGGTGTTTGGCGAGGTGGGGCTTTCGGGTGAAGTGCGTCCCGTTTCCGGTACTGAAAGCCGCCTGAAGGAAGCCGCCAAGCTGGGCTTTACGCGCGCCCTGACCCCGCCGGGCAAGGCGCCTTCGGTGAAAGGGCTTTCGGTGGAAATGGTGAAATATGCCGGGGATCTGGTGCGTTCCTGAAGCGGATTGCGCCCGGATATTGTTTGTTAAACACCTAAAAAAGTTCGATATTATCTTCTTCCGTCACCGGTGCAGCGCCATGGTTATCGGCCTTGGCGGCTTTGGGCGCTTCCCCGGGAACAAGGCTGAGCGCGGGCGCTGCGGCGGCGTGCGGTGCTGCCGTGATGGATTGCACCCCATCCAGCTGTGCCTGAAGATGATTGCGGAGATCCGCCAACCGGAGCTTGGCCAATGCAATATTGGGCTCCCCTTCGCCGGGCAGGGTTTCGGACAGATAGGCGGCAACGGCACGCAGATCATCCATCATCTGGCTGGCGCGATCCTGAAATTGCAGGGTCATCACCAGGCCGCCAATTTGTTGTGAGGTTTGATGCGAAAGATCGGCGGATTCTCCCATCAGTTCGGTGAATTTATTATTCTGATCCGAAATTTTCCTGATCAAATCCTCAATGCGATCCTTCAGGGTGAGGTTGTGAACCATATCATAATTGGCAAGCTGCTGGATCAGATCCGCACATTTTTTGATGCTTTCCGTGACAACCACGGTTTCCGTCTGCATATTGCGGGAAAGCTCCTGAATATCGTTAGACAGGCTGCGCACTTCATGCGCCAGCACCTGAAAGCTGCGGCCATGAACACCGGCGCGTTCGGCCTCAATGGCGGTGTTGAAAGCCAGCATGTTGGTTTGTTTGGTGATGGCCTGAATTTTCTGAATAAAATGCTCAATCTTTTCAATATTTTCCACGGCGGTGGAGATTGTCATCACCATGGACATGGCCAGCTTGGAGATTTCCAGAATTTTTTCAATGGCTTCACTGAGCGGCTCATAGAGGATTCTAATCGCATCATTAAAACCGATAAAATCTCCGTCCAATTCTAAATTCTGGGCGGCATCGACAACTTTTTTCAGGTAATTGCCCTGATTGGAGGTGGCCTCGGCCAATTGCCCAAAGCGCTCCGTGGCCTCGGTGACGCCGTCTTCAACCATCAGCGAAATGGCAGGCAGATAATGGGCGATGAAGGTTGCTAATTGTTGGTTGGTGGATGGCACGGGGTTGCCCGACGCGGCGTTGTGCGGTGATGTGGTTTCCGCTTCCGGCGCTTCTGTAGTAACATCCGGCGCTGCCTCCATGGCTTTTATTGCTTCCGGCGCGGCGGGTGGCGCTTCACTCTGTGGCTGTGGTGCAGGCTCCTGCTCCAGTGTGAGAGCATTTAGCTCAGCGATGGAAGGTAAAGCATTCATAGACATATAACAACCTTTAAGAGTGTATATGAGCCATGATACACCCATAAGTATTAAATGCCAGCCTTTGGCGCAAAATATCAACCATTGGTGGTATAAGCTTCCGCAAGTGTTGCACGTTATGGTAGTTATTGCGGATTGTGGCGGTCTCTGTACTTTTAACGTTAAGGGGGGTAAACCCCACCCATGCCTGAATTGCCGGAAGTGGAAACCGTGATGCGTGGACTTGCCCCTGCGATGGTGGGGCGGGTGGTGACGCATGCGGAGATTTTCCGTGCCGATTTACGGATTCCGTTCCCCGATCATTTTGTTGAACGGCTGACGGAGAAGCGCATCACCGGGATTTCCCGGCGTTCGAAATATTTGCTGCTGGCATTATGCAGCGGGGAAATATGGGTGGTGCATCTGGGGATGAGCGGGGTGCTGCGCCTGCAGGACGGTTTGCCTGAAACCCTGCCGAAACATACCCACATGCTGGCGGAGCTTGATTCCGGGCAGGTGCTGACATTCACCGATCCGCGCCGGTTCGGGCTGATGGCATTGGTGGAAAATGTGGCGCTGGCGCAGCATCCGCTATTTTGCCATCTGGGGCCGGAGCCGCTTTCGGAGGATTTTACCGTGGCCGATTTTGCTGCGCGGCTTTCCAGGCGGCAAAGCGCCATCAAGCAGGTGGTGATGGACGCTGCGATGGTGGTGGGAGTTGGCAATATTTATGCCTCGGAGAGTTTGTTTTTAAGTGGCATTCATCCGGCAAAAAAGGCGAAGGATCTCTCTGGTGAGCAGGTGGCACGGCTGCATGCAATGATTCGCCATGTTCTGACTTCGGCGATTGAATCCGGTGGCTCCACGCTGCGGGATTTTATGCACTCCAGCGGTGATCCGGGATATTTTCAGCATCGTTTTCAGGTTTACGGGCGCAAGGGAGAGCCTTGCTTTACCTGCAAGACGCCGATTGGGCAGATGGTGCAGCAGAACCGCTCCAGTTTTTTCTGCCCGCAATGCCAGCAATGATGCATGGCAGGATTGGATTGGCATATGTCCGGCATGCGGGTATGAACAAGGGATGATGTGGCAAAGTAACGATATGCGGGCGGCGTTTTCCCGCAGCCTGGCGGAAATGTATGGCGGGGAGGTGGCGCTTTATCACGATCTGGTGCGGATTACCGGTGCGTCCAATGTGGACTGGCTGGCGCGGCGGCGGGCGGATTTAGAAGCTTCCGGGCTTGATGCAATGGCGGTGGCAGCGGCCATTGAGGCGGAAATTGGCGCGGTTGCCCGCGTGGAAGGGGAGCGGCATGGCGCAATAAGGCTTGGTTCCCTGGAGGAGCTGGCGCAGATTGTGCGACTTTATCATGTGCTGGGGCTGGAGCCGGTGAGTTTTTATAACCTGACCGAGGCCGGGAGCCGCACGCCGGTGGTGGGAACGGCCGGCCGGCCGCTGATTCTGACCACGCACCGGGCGGCGGATGGCACGGAAGAAAGCATCAACCCGTTTCGGATGTTCACCTCCGTTTTTGATGCATCGGCCATGGCGTGGGACATGCTGCCGGAAGGCAAGCGGCGCTATCTGATGCAGCTTTATGGCGGGCAGGTTGCCGCGCGGGACGAGGTGGAGGCGCTGCTGGAAGCGGTGGAAAAACTGCTGGCGGCGCGGTGCATTTTCCCCGATGGCCAAGGCGGGCGGGTGAGGCAGCTTGCCGATTCGCCGCTGCTGGCGCTGGTGGAGCATTTTGAGGTGGAAGGCGGCTTGCCGGAGGCAAAAGCGCTGGAATTTATCGGGCTTGTGACGGAATTATTCCGGATGAGCGATCATCTGGTGCTGGATGGCGGGCTTTATGAGCGCATTCGCGCCGTCAGCGAAGTGGCGGCGGATATTCTGGCCTTTCCCAACCCGCATATCAACCATCTGACCCCGCGCGCGCTGGACATTCAGGACGCGTATGACCGGATGAAGGCGGAAGGTGATGTGCGGAATTTTTCAATGCTCAACCGTGTGCAGGGGCCACCAACGGCGCTGGAGCCGACGGTGCTGCTGAACCAGACTTCGTACAATGCCAAGCCAAGCTGGGTGGCGCTGAGGGCGGAGGATGCCGATCTGCCGCCTTTGCTGCTGGAGCGGATGGTGGCGGCATTGGAGGGAACGGGGTTGATATTGAACGTAACAAAGCCGGTGACGCTGGCCGGGTTTGGGCTGGCGCTGGATCTGGCCGGGCTGAGTGCGGAAAGATTGCTGGCTTCCACGCTGCCGGATGAAGCAGAAATGTTGCGGCAATTGCAGGAGGTTTACGGGTTTAATGCCGCTGCTATGGAAGGCGGGGAAGTGGCCTTTTGGCAGGAAATATGGCGTGATAAAACACGGCGGATATTGACACTGAAACAGGTGGCGGATGCGCTGGCGCGGGAGACGGGCGCGGTGATGCCGCCGGACATTCCGCCGCTGGAGATACGTGCACATACGGCGCGGTTCGGTGAGATTGAACAGCGCGGCATTGCGCTGACGCCCAAGGGGCGGGCAATCTATGATATGGCGCTGACGGCGGCGAATAACGCCGCGCTGGCAGAAGATGTGACGGAGAATGATGCCTATCAGGCCATTGCGGCGCCGGTTTTTAAACAGACATTGCTGTGGCCGGAAGAAGGGCAGGCGGATCTCTATGCCCATCTGGTGGCGCATGATCTGGCCTATTTTACCTATCACGCGAAGCCGGATGTGCTGCCGGATGATGCGGTGGTGGAAAGCTTTTTGCAGGCGGCGGAGGGCTTGACCGAAGAGAGCAATCTGCCCGCGTTAATGCAGCCTTTTGTGGATGAAGCCATGGTGCAGCGCCGCCCGGTGATTTATGAGGATTTTCTGCCCAAAAGTGCGGATGGCATTTTCAAATCCAACCAGCTTTTAGCGGCACAAATGGCATCTAAAGAAGAAGCGGACGGGGATGCCATGCTGGATCCGAAATTGCAGGAAATGCATCAGGCCGGGGTGAAGCCGCATTCGGCGTATGAACTCTATGAGGCGGAGCAGGCGGAAAGCATTTTGCAAATATGTCAGGCATGGAAGCTGGTGCTGCCTTCTGACTTCACCAAACTTCTGGAGAAGAAGGTGGCTGTGCGCCGCCGCGATATTTAGAGCACATCGCCGGTGCGGAAAGACCATATTTTTGCTCAAAAAAACATGTGATTATCAAGGTAAAGCGCTTGCCCCGCCATGCACATGCTTCTAAACTGGTAATATGATTGGGATGGTGCTTGATGGGGTGGTGTTGCTGGCGTTGCTGGTGACGATTGGCTTTGCCGTGCGCCTGAATAGCCGCATCGCGCAGATTCATAATGGAAGGGAAGAGTTGAACCGGTTTTTGAGTGATTTTAATGCGGCAATTGACCGGGCGGAGGAGAATATCGCCGAGCTGAAGCTGCAGGGCCAGGTGGCCGATGATACGCTGAAAGAATATATTAATAAGGGCTCTCTGCTGGCGGATGATCTGGTGTTTCTGGTGGAAAAAGGGGACAGTACCGCCGATGCGCTGGATAAATTGATGAGCAGCGCCCGCACGGTGCTGAACCAACGGCAATTGCAGGGGCAGCTTCAGGCGCGGCGGCCTTCCATGGCGGAGCGGGAAGGTGCGGTTGATGATGCGCCGGCGGCGGCACCGAAGCGTGAAGCTTCCGGCAAAGGCAGCCGCGCGGCGGTGGCGCGCAAGCAGCCGCCTTCCGCACCGCAGAAAAGCCAGAGCAAAACGCCCTCCGCTGAAACCATGACCCCAACCAAACGCAAGGTGCTGGATGAGGTGCTGGAGCAGATTGCGCGGCGCAAACAGGAAGTGCTGAAGGATATTTTGCCGCCCGTTTCCGTGCAGCCGAAGAAGGGTGTGGAGGCTTTGGCCGCAGCACAGCAACAGGCAAAATCCGGCGGAGGTGAAGGATGAAATTTCGCCTGATTCCATTGGTGATTGCCAGCTGTTTAACCCTGCTTCTGGTGCGGGTGGCAGATATGCTCTATCAGGATCAGCCGCTTTCCGCCGGTTTGATGTTTGCCGATATTCGTGCGCAGGAGCCGAAAGAAACTGCCCAAGAGCCGGCCGCTCCGGCGGAGGAGGGTGCCTCTGCCGCTGCTGAAGCGCCCGCAGGTGACGCCACGGGCGAAGGCGGCGAAGGCGAGGAAGCCGTAGAGGGTGAGCAGATTACGCGCACGTTAACCCCACCCGAAGCGATGGGCGGCTTCACGGAAACGGAAATCAACGTGCTGAAGCGGTTGCGTGCGCGGCGTGAAACGCTGGAAGAATGGGCGGCTGATTTGCAGGCGCGGGAACATTCGCTGGATATTACCGAAGCGAATATTGACCGTAAACTTGAGGAATTACGCGCCCTGAAAGCGGAGGTGGAAACCTTGCTGGCGGATTATAGCGAGAAGGAAGAGGCGAAGATTAAAAGCCTTGTGAAAATTTATGAAAATATGAAGCCGAAAGCCGCCGCGCAGATTTTCCAGGAAATGGACACGCAGATTTTGCTGCAGGTGGTGGAGCGGATGAAAGAAAAGGCCGTGGCAAATATTTTTGCCAAAATGCAGCCGGATATTGCCACCGATGTGACGGAGCGTTTTGCCGAATTTGGTACGCTGCCGCCGGTGCTGCAAAAATAAGGGCTGGCATGGTGGCACTTTCCCCGATGCTGGCATGGCGCTATGTGCGGTCGCGCCATAAAACAGGCTTTATCAGCCTGATCAGCTGGCTTTCTTTTGTGGGGATTGCGCTGGGCGTGGCCACGCTGATTGTGGTGATGAGCGTGATGCATGGCTTTCGGGAAGAATTGATGGCGCGCGTGCTGGGCATGCAGGCGCATGTGACGGTCAGCCAGCGGATGGAAGGCGGCATTGTGGGCTATGATGCGCTGGTGGCGCAGCTTGCCGCACAGCTGGATGCGGAGAGCATTTTGCCGGTGCTGCAGGGGCAGGCGCTGGCCGCAGCGGGCGGTGCGCATGGCGGCGCGGTGATTCAGGGCATGCGGAAACAGGACATGCGGCAGCATCGCTTATTGATGGAGGGTTTGATTGCCGGCGCCCTGCCGGAGGAGGGCAAGCCGGAGGTGGTGATGGGCTCGCGGCTGGCGGGATCGCTGGGGCTTGGGGTTGGTGACAGCTTTCAGCTGATTGCGCCGGATACGCTGGAAACCGTGCTGGGGATGATGCCAAGGGTGAAGACCTACCGCGTGAGTGGGCTGGTGAATGTGGGCATGTTTGAATATGACAGCACATTGATTTTTATGCCGCTTTTACAGGCGCAGCGTTATTTTCGTGCCGGGGAGGCGGTGAGTCAGATTGATATTCGGCTGATGAATGCGGCGACGTCGCTTGAGGTGATGGAGCAATTACGAAACAGCCTGCCTCCCGCACTGGCACTGACCCCATGGCAGGCGCAGAACGCGCATTTTTTCAATGCATTGCAAGTGGAACGCAATGTGATGTTTCTGATTTTAACGCTGATTATTATGGTGGCGGCGCTGAATATTATTTCCGGCATGGTGATGCTGGTGGATGCCAAAAAACGGGAAATTGCTATTTTACGCACAATGGGGCTGATGCGCGGTGCGGTGCTGCGCATTTTTATGCTGGCCGGTGGGATGATCGGCATCACGGGCACGGCGCTGGGCGTGGCCGCCGGGCTTGGTTTTGCGCGGAATATTGAAACGATAAGGCAGTGGCTTGAAAGCCTGACGCACACGAATCTTTTTGCCGAAGAAATTTATTTCCTCAGCCACTTGCCGGCCATTGTGCGCGCGGAAGATGTGCTGATGATTGGCGGGGTGAGCCTGCTTTTGAGCCTGCTGGCAACGATTTATCCCGCATGGCGTGCGGCCGGCACCAATCCGGTGGATGAGCTGCATTAGGTTCTGTTGAGGAATTTTAACATTATGAGGGCTGTGTGTTTGGCCGGAAAGCCGCTCTCCGTCATTGCGGTGGCGCCGGATGACCAATGCGATTTCACGCCTGGGGGTATCACGGCATGGATTGCCGCGCCGGAGGGGTGATGATCAGGAATCCAGCCGGTAAGTGAGTGGAACGGTGACGATCATGGGTGCTTTGGGCGGCTTTGGCACGGGCGATGCCTGCCGGGAAAGCGCCAGCGCGGCCTGATCCAATGCGGTTTTGCCGCTGCTTTGGCTGATGGTGGCGGCGGTGATCTGCCCGGATGCGGCAATGGTGAGGCGCAAGGTTGCTGTGCCTTGCTGTTTGCGGCGCTTGGCGCGGGCGGGGTAGGTTTTATAACGCTCCAGATGGGCACGCAGGAGGCTGTGATAGCCATGCGTGGCGGTGCCTTGCTGGCCGCCGCCGGCATGGCTTCCGCCCAGCCCACGCTGTGATGGCTGGGTGGTGGCCTGCGGTTGTTTTGAGTGGTTTTTGCCGGTGGTTTTTGCCTCTTCCTGAGGCCGTTTTTTTTCCGGCGAGGCTTTTTCTTTGGGTGCCAGCCTGCCCTGATCGGCCGGTTTGAGCATGGGTGCATTCTGCACCGGTTGTTCCGTCTTCGCCGGTGCTTCGGCCATGGGCGGTGGCGGTGCCTGCTCCAGACTGCCCAGAACGATGCCGATCTGAATGCCGCCTTCACCTTGCGCCGCTGCGGTGCCATCCGCCGAAGGTGCATGGCCGAACAATGCCGCAAAGAACAGCAGATGCAGCAGCGCCGCGCATAAAAGACCAAGCAGCCAGTGACGGGGTTCAATGGGCATAGGGATAAAGATATTTACCGGTGACCGGTGCTTTGCGTGATCATCTGCACTTCCTGAATGTTCATGGCTTTGAGGCGTTGCAGGATGGTGAGCAGACGGGCAGCCTCCAGATTAGCATCCGCATGGAGTGCAACATGGCTGCCCACCGGAACAGTGAGGGAGGAAAGGGCGGTGATGTGCTTGCCCTGATCGTCCTTCAGCGTGCCATCCGCTTGAAGGTAGAGCTGAATCTGATAGGCGGCCGGGGCAATGTTTTCCGGCATCTCTTCCAGCGCCGGCAGGGTGATATCCTGATGCTGCGGGGTGATGAACTGCGCGGTGAGCATAAAGAAAATTAACAGCAGGAAAATGATGTTAATCAGCGGGGTGATGTTGGCCAGCTCCATGCTGCGCCCGGCATCTTCGGAACGGCAGAAACAATGGGCATTGGGAAGGCGCATGGCGGTTTACCTCCGTGATCTGTTGGTGGGAAGTAATTTTACCGGCAGCTGATATTGCGTTTGTAATGTTTGCAGGCTGCTGAGGAGCTGGTGCGTGGTGACATTATGTTCCGGGCGCAGGAAAATGGATGAGGCGGCGGGTTCATGTGTGGTTGTGTGCCATGTTTCGGCCAGCTTGCGCAGCGCGTCACCGGTGAGGGTTGTGCCCTGATGTTGCAGATTACCCGACGGCGTGAGATTGAGAATGACCGGCCGGTGATTGACGGCTTGCGGTTGGTTGGCGGCCGCGCCAAGCTGCACCTTCATGTTGCCGGTGCGGGCAAAGGTTGTGGCCAGCATAAAGAACACCAGCAGAATGAAGATCACATCAATCAACGGGGTGAGCTGCACCAGCGATTTGCGGCGGCAATGGGTGGAGAAGGAAAAATCAGCCATGATAGCGCCGGAAATCTCTATTTACGCGGGCAGAGCGTGCCGCCAAGATCCGCCGTGAACACCTGCGTGACGGCACTTTCCAGCGCCTGACCGAAGCGGTTGACCCGGCTTTCCAGCCAGTTGAGGACGGCGATGGTGGGAATGGCCACGCCCAGCCCCACGGCGGTGGTGAGCAGCGCTTCCCAGATGCCGCCGGAAAGGGCGGATGGATCCACATTGCTGCCCCCGATCTGTAATTGCTGGAAGGCGGTGATCATGCCCAGCACCGTGCCCAGCAGACCCAGCAAAGGTGAGAGCGTGGCCACCACTTCCAACACGCGAAGATGGCTGCGCAGCTGTTCCACGCTGGCCATGCCCAGCCGCATGATTTCTTCGCGCAGGAGCGGCTCCGGCTGTTGTTTGATGCGGCCATCCATCGCGCGGTGAAGGATTTTAGCCAGGGGATTCTGCGACATGACCAGCTCCTTTAAGGCTTGTTGATGCTCACCTTTCTGCCAGACGGAAAGGGCGGCATGAACATGGCTGTGCTGGTGGATTTTAACCCGCTGGAACTGAATGATTTTGACGATGGAAACGGTGAGCGCGGCCAGCGAAAGCAGGAGCAGGATGATCACCACCAGCCCGCCGGATTCGATCAGGCCGGAAAATTTTGTAATGAAATCGCCCATGAGAATGTTTCCTTTGAAGTGGTAACGGCACATGCTGCCCGTTATTTTGAGTGAGAATCATTATCACTTGCGTCCGGGTGGGTCAATCGGGAAGTTGGATTTTCCTTCCGCTTATGGTATGGCAGCGCCATGATTCGGATTGAAGATGAGATTTTAGCCCGGCGGCCGGAGATCGCCCTGACCACGCCGGGCGGCGTGAAGAAGGTGCTGCTGCATAGTTGCTGCGCACCGTGCAGCGGGGAAGTGATTGAGGCGATGGTGAAGGCCGGGCTGGAGCTGACGATCTTTTTCTATAACCCCAACATCCACCCGGTGAAGGAATATAAGCTGCGGAAAGAGGAAAATATTCGCTATGCCGAGGCGCTGGGTATTGATTTTGTGGATGCGGATTATGACGTGCAGGATTGGTTCGCCCGTGCCAAAGGCATGGAGATGGAGCCGGAAAAAGGCAAACGCTGCACGATGTGTTTTGATATGCGCTTTTTAAGAACGGCGCTTTATGCCCATGAGCATGGGTTTGAGGTTTTTACCAGCTCGCTGGGGATTTCACGCTGGAAGGATATGGATCAGATTAATGATTGTGGCGTGCGTGCGGCCAGCCATTATGACGGGGTGGAATATTGGACCTATAACTGGCGCAAAGAGGGCGGCGGCGCGCGGATGTATGATATTGCCAAGCGCGAGGGGTTTTATAAGCAGGAATATTGCGGTTGTGTGTATAGCTTGCGGGATACGAATGCCTGGCGGGAGGCTAATGGCCGTGAAAAAATCGCCATCGGGGAGCAGTTTTACGAGGAAAAAGTAGCGGAAGCGCCAAGAATGGCGCCCGTTTCGGCAGAAAAGCCCAAAGTGTGCTTCAGCGGCGACGTTTAGCGAGTGTTGAGGTTTTTTGATTCATAATCAGTTGGTTAAGCTGTTATGCTGGCCGGCTTCTTGCCATAATTTTTTGATGATTGGTGAAAAAAATAAAAAAAAGCCATTTTTTTGCTTGTGTTTCCTTTTTAATAATGTTCCTATGACCCTCGCAAATTGTTGCTGGGCTTGAGTTTGCGGGTTTCATGTAGAACCCTCATGCGCGGCTCTTGGTATATTTGTTAACCCTAACTCAAGGAGAACCCTCATGAACAAAAATGAACTGATTCAAGCTGTTGCTGAAGAAATTGGTAGCACAAAAGCGGATGCTGAAAAGGCTGTGAATGCCGTTTTCGGTATCATTTCCGGTCAGCTGAAAGGTGGCAAGGAAGTGCGTCTGGTGAATTTCGGCACCTTCCTGGTTGCTCAACGTAAAGAAACAACCGGCCGCAACCCACGTACGGGTCAAGCGATCAAAATTAAGGCTTCTAAGCAGCCTAAATTCCGTCCGGGTAAAGTTCTGAAAGAAGCTGTAAACGGCTAATTTCAGTTCAGACTGAACAAAAAAAAGGGGCTTCAACGCCCCTTTTTTTTATGCCTTTATTCCGGGCTTCCGATGCTGTTTTCTGCATTGGTAACGGTTTCCCCCGTATAAATGATGCTGTATCCATGCTTACGCTGGAGCATGACATGTGGCAGCAAATGATCCGGTTGGTGTTCTTGTCGGACGGCAAGGTCAAGGCTGAGGGCGTTGATTTCCCGCGCGGCAGCGCTTCCGGCTGGCAGATTTTCAAAAATGGCGGCGTTTTGCGTGGGGGCAAATAACGTGGCCGGCGCGTCACTGTAATTATAGAAATAAATCATCGCCTTGATGGGGTTGATGATGGCGGGGTCGTTCACCGGCTTAATATTTTCAGCGGTAAGAGCAAGGCTGATATAGGCTTGCGCGGGAATGGCCAGATCAGTTGTGATAGTGTGAAATAATGTGCTGTAACGGCCTTCTTTGACGACGTGGTAAGGGGTGAGGATGGTGTTCGCATCCACAGTGAGGGTGGCGCTTCCCAGCGTGATGGTTTGCTTCTGGCCGGTAAGGTTGATGAGCCTGACATAAGCGGCATTGGCCGGTGGCTCCGGGTCATAAAGCTCTGCCTCATTGGTGTGGGCAATGCCGGCGGAAAAGAGAAATGCGAGGAGAATGGCGGGGATGAAGCGAAGCAATGGCATGGGAGGGGTTCCTTTAAAGATTCGTTTGTTGTGATGGCGCGCGGCAGAGCTGCGCGGTAAGCGTGACATTGCGGGCATTCTTATCCTGCAGGGTGATGGAGGTGAGTGACGCGGTCAGTTCCTCTGAAAGTTCTACGAAAAAAGTGCCTTCATGTTTGAAGCGCGTACTGCGATCCATCATGAAAATTTCGCTGTCGCCATCATCATAATTGAAGGAAAGAGTGATGCGATTGAGGGCGGGAGAGGCGCTTTTAAGATGCAGATAATAGGATTGGCCATGGATGTTTTTTTCCGCCGGAAGGGTGAGAATTGTAGGCGTTTCCTGGTCGTTCAGTGTGATGGTGCTGTGGGCGATGGCCTGATCGGTATCACAGGCGCCATAAACGGCCGGAATGATCTGCCGGAACGCGGCAGTGGCTTCTTCATCCACATTGTAAATGGATTGTGCCTCCCAGATGAAGGCGCTGCCGGGGGTGGTGTGAAAAAAATCAGAAGCGGTGGCGGCGATGGCGGCATTATACATTTCACCGCCGGTGATGGCAAGGTTGGCAATCTCTAACCCACTATATTCGGAAAGAAATCCATCAAAATTAAATGCCTTCTGCCCGCTGAAGCTGGAGCCAACAAGGATGGCGGGCAAGCCTGATGGGTTATCTCCGAATAGGGCATCTTCCCCGATTTGGGCGGGAGAGATAATTTTTTCCGTGCGGTAGAGCGGATAGGCTTCCGGTGCGATGGTTTCCTGACAAATCCGATCGAGGGTTTCCCCCATTGTGCCGAACATGGTGGCTTCTCCGGCCGGTTGGGTGCGATAATGATGGATGCTTTGTGCCGCCAGTTCAGGAATGGTTTTCAAATGCTGCCCCAGTGCCTGCGCAAAGGCTTGTGCCCCTTTGCTGTTCCAGTGAAAATCTGTTTTGAAGAACAAGTCCGGCCGGTCTTTAACCGCCGGAAGCAGATTTGGTGCGATGATGCCGTGCTGATGGAGTGCCGAGAGGAATTGCTGAAAGGATGATGCCACATGGGGGGCATCATAAGGGATGTGATCCGGCAGATTCCCCGTCATAAGAGGGCGCGGCGGAATTGCGGCGTAAATCAGGTGGATATTGCGGGACGCAAGCGCCTGCTGAAAACGTGCCATATCCGCCAGAAAAAGTTTGCCGGGCATGACATCCGGGCGCAGATCAACCTTGCGAAAGAACCAGCCATTCTGCCCCTGAAAGAGCCGGCCGATGGGGCTTGTTTCCGTTTCCTCCAGCTGGCAGGAAAGGCGTTTTTCTGCATCGGCATGGGCGGTTTCTCCCGCCACTATCGGCAGAATCAGGCATAAAAGACGGGCTGTCAGGCAAAGAAAGCGCATTACGCTGCTTTTTGTGAGTTGGCGGTAATTTCATCAAGCGATTCTTCCGTGCTTTCCTCCTTCTGAGATTGATGGTTTGCCGCGCGGCCATAGGTATCTTCAAATCGTACAATATCATCTTCACCCAGATAGGAGCCGGACTGCACCTCAATAATATCGAGCGGAATTTTTCCGGGATTGGCGATGCGGTGCGTTGTGCCGCAAGGGATGTAAATGGACTGATTTTCGGTGACCATCATTTGCTCTTCCCCGCGATTGACCAATGCCGTGCCACGGACGACAATCCAATGCTCTGCCCGGTGATAGTGCATTTGCAGCGAAAGCCGCTGGCCGGGCTTGACGGAAATGCGCTTAACCTGATGGCGGCTGCCTTTATCAATGCTGTCATAATGCCCCCAAGGGCGATATTCCTGACGGTATTCATGCACCAGTTTGGGCTGTTCTTTCTGGAGTGTTGCCACCAGCCCTTTCACATCCTGTGCCCGGTTAAGATCAGCCACCAAAATACAATCCTTAGTAGAAATAATTGCAAGATTACTGACGCCAAGAGTTGTTACCTGCGTGCCGCCGTCACAGGTGATATAGCAATGTTCCGTATCCACCAGATGTGCGGCGCCGTTGACAATATTTTGGTTAGCGTCTTTGGCCGCCATTTGATGCAATGCCGCCCAGCTTCCCGCATCACACCAGCCACAATCCACCGGGATAATGGCCGCATTGGGCGTGCGCTCCATGAGTGCATAATCAATGGAAATATCTTTGGCGGCGGCAAAGGCATCGTGCCCAAGGCGGGTAAAATCCCGATCCAGCTCGCTCTGTTCAACGGCTTGCTGAACATGTTTTAGCATGGCGGGTTCCAGCTTTTCAAGCTCGTGTAAAAGCACGTTGGCGGACAGTAAAAACATGCCGCTATTCCAGCTATAATCCCCCGAATCCAGATAGGTTTGTGCGGTCGCTTCATCGGGTTTTTCAACAAAAGATTCCACGGCAAAACAGCGCTCTTCCTTATCCAGCGCCGCGCCTTTGCGGATGTAGCCGAAGCCGGTTTCCGCGCGATCCGGCGTGATGCCAAATGTAACATGACGCCCCGTGGCTGCCAGTGGCACGGCTTTTTCAACGGCATTTAAAAACGCCGCATTATTGAGGATAATATGATCCGACGGCAGAATGAGCAAGAGTGGGTTTTCTTCCGTCTGCAGAGCAAAAAGCGCGGCGGCGGCAATGGCGGGGGCGGTGTTGCGTGCCACCGGTTCAAGTATGATCTTTGCGTCGTGAATATCATTTTCCAGAGTTTTTTCAGCTACCAGAAAGCGGTGCTTTTCATTGCAGAGGAGGATGGGGGCATTGAACAGGGCGCGGTCGCTTACGCGGGCTAATGCATCCTGAATAAGGGTTTTGCCGGAGCCGGATAAATCCAAAAACTGCTTGGGGCGATTGCTGCGGGAGAGCGGCCACAGGCGGGTGCCCATTCCGCCGGAGAGAATTACAGGGATAATGCGCTGATTTTTCATATCGTCACTGCTCACGCTATGGTTGTGTGTTGATGCCACAGTAACTACGCTAATATGGTGTAAAGTCAATGACGTTCTATCGCGTTACAGGAGCTGTTAGACAAATTTTGCTTGAAACTACAGCGGCATTTGTGTTTGTTGCCGTGGGTTACCACACATCGCTTTTTTAGGAAAATACTCATGCTGTCATCCAATCATCATGCCACGCCCGGTGAAGGTTTTTCTCACCATTTTCATGCCTCCATTTTACGTGCTTATGATATTCGCGGGATTGTTGGAGAGACGCTGTTTTTGGCGGATGCCTATGCGATTGGGCGCTGCTTTGCAAGCATAGTGGCCAAGCGTACGGGAGAAAAGATGCCGAAAATTGCACTGGCTTATGATGGGCGGCTGAGTTCCCCGGAATTGCAGCAGGCGCTGGCCGAGGGCATGCGGGACGCCGGCGCTGCCGTGCATCGCTATGGCTGCGGCCCAACGCCAATGCTTTATTTTGCCGTGTGCGATGAAAAGCTGGATGCCGGGATTATGCTGACAGGCTCGCATAACCCGCCCAGCCATAACGGCTTTAAAATGATGTTGGGGCAGAAAAGCTTCTTTGGAGAAGATATCCAGGAACTTGGCCGTGTGGCTGCAGCAGGTGATGTGTTGACCGCAGCGGGGAGCATTCAGGACGGGTCGGTGACGGCGGCGTTTATTGACGCGCTGGCGGCGGCATTTGAAGGCAAAGGTGCGCCGCTCAATGCAGTGTGGGATCCGGGCAATGGCGCAACGGGCGAGATTGTTTCCGCGCTGGTGAAGCGTTTGCCGGGCGCGCATACGGTGATAAATGCAGAGATTGATGGTACATTCCCGAACCATCATCCTGATCCGACAGTGCCGGAAAATCTGAAGCAATTAGTGGTAAAAGTGGCGGAGATGGATGCGGATATCGGGCTGGCTTTTGATGGTGACGGCGACCGGCTGGGTGCGGTGGATCGGCGGGGGAATATCTTATTCGGCGATCAGCTGATGATGCTGTTTGCGCGGGACGTGCTGGCGGATTTTCCGGGGGCGACGATCATTGCGGACGTAAAAGCCAGTCAAAGCCTTTTTGATGAGATTGCATTGCGTGGCGGCCAGCCGCTAATGTGGAAAACCGGCCATTCTTTTATGAAAGATAAGATTGCGGAAACCGGCGCGAAGCTGGCCGGTGAAATGAGCGGGCATATCTTCTTCAAAGACCGCTATTATGGCTTTGATGATGGTATTTATGCGGCGGTGCGGTTGCTGAATTTACTGGCGAAGGCGGATGCGCCGCTGGAGGCGTTGCTGGACGCGCTGCCGAAAGCGGTGAATACGCCGGAAATTCGCGTGGATGTGGCGGAAGAGGAGAAATTTGCACTGGTGGAGCGGATTAAAACTGTGCTGGCCGGCAGCAATGCGGATGTGAATGATGTGGATGGTGTGCGCGTGACGACGGAAGAAGGCTGGTGGCTGGCGCGGGCATCGAATACACAGGCGGCCGTGATTGTGCGTGTGGAGGCAAAAGATGCGGCGGCGCTGGTGGCATTAAAGCAACAAGCGCAGGCGGTGATTTCCGCTGCCGGCGGTGCGGAAGTGGCGGCGCTTAAGGCTTAGGCGCGGATGCGTTTGAAAGTGTGATTGGCAAAGGAGTGTGTTCGGGTCACGCCCTGAGAAGATAACATGTTTTTTAGTGGCGCTATTGATGGTGGCACATAGATTTGTTAGGATCGATATGTTACAATAGTTAATAAATTAACTTTTTAGGGGTGCCGGAAGAGTATGAATCACATTCTTTGGAAATGTAGGTCTATCTGTCGTAAGCGTGCATGTGCCGCTGGCTTCAGCGTGATTGAGCTTGCATCGTTCATGGTAATATTTTCGTTATTGGTGACGACATTTGTTTCGACGAATCAGAATGTATCGGGGATGCGCAATGCGTTGGAAGGGCGCAGCCAGCTTGAGAAGCTTAAGCGAGCGGTGGATAAATTTTTTGATGCTTATGGCTATTTGCCATGCCCGGCGGATCCACAGCTTGCGATCAGCGATACGAGCTTTGGCGCGGAGGTTGAGAGTTCTTCGGCGTGCACGACTTCCGGCGGGGTGATTCAGGCGACGGGCGCGGAGACGGGGGTTTATCAGGGGATGATACCGGTGCGGACACTTGGTTTACCGCTGAGTGATGCGTTTGATGTGTGGGGGAACCGGATCAGCTATACGCTGACATCGGCTTATCGTGGCGGCAGCGGGCCGGGTGTTCTGGTGATTCTGAAGGATATGGATACGGCGGAGGCGGCGGATCATGCGAATCAGGCGGTGCATACTCTTTCATCTGCAACGGGTTATGTGATTTTAAGTTATGGTGAGGATGGCGTGGGTGCTTATGGTGCCGGTGCTTATGGCACGGGGCCTTCGACGCGGACGGCGGTTGCTTCCAGCACGCCGCATCAGCTGGTGAATCATGATGATCCTTCGGACAGTAATTTTGATCATATTTTTATGCAATATGACCACTCGGGCGGTGCGGCTTATTTTGATGATATTTTGGTGTATGGGACGCCGCCGGATTTATGTGATGTGACGATCACGGCTTTGGCACCGGATCTATTGACGGTTTCCCCTGCCTTATGGCTGGACGGAGACGATCTGGACGGGGACGGCACGCCGGAGGGCGCTTCGGAGGCTGGGATCAGCGCCGGTGAGGTGACGGTGTGGGAGGATAAGAGCGGCAATGGCTATGATGGCTGCACCAGTGCCTGTGACCATGGCACATTCAGCAAGCCGGATTTTACGGCGAGTGGTTTGAACAGCAAATCGGTGCTTAATTTTGATGGTACGGAAACGATGGAAACAACCTATATGCCGCCGGTGGGGGATGACCCTCGAACATTGATTGCAGTGATAACGAACGGAACTTATGATGCTGGTAAGGATCGTATGCACCTCCTGCATTATGGTGATGAAGCAGAGGGCGATGCCTGGGGTATGGCGTTTTATACGAACCAATATTCGACACAGGATGGCAGTGCGAATATTGGGATTTCACGCTGGCCGAGCGGTGCGGATTATTTAAACCGCGAATATTCAAGTGGTGCGCCTGCTGATGACGCGAGTAAGATTATTGTTGTTATTTATGATGGCTCTAATGAGTTGGTCTATGTTAATGGCAAGCTTGAGGGCTATAACCCATTTTCACCGGGCACGGTGAGTGATGCCCCGCTTAAAATCGGGTCGCGTCTGAGTTGGAGCAATGATGAGGCATTTGAGGGGCAAATTGCAGAAATTGTTGCCTATGACAGTGCGCTGACATCGTTTGATCGCCGCGCACTGGAGCTTTATTTAAGCGATAAATGGGATATTGAGGTGATGACAGACGTGATGGGCTGTGAGGAAAGTCGTTTTTACGCCCCGGATTGCGAAACGGTGATTGAAGATCTTTCGCCGGTTTATTGGCATGATGGAAGC
>JAUIEX010000061.1 GCA_030429725.1 Alphaproteobacteria bacterium | reverse complement strand
ACCCATTGGCGTAGCGTTGTTTTTAATGCATCTTCCGGCCGTGCTTGTGCGGCGGGGTGAAGTGTCACAAAAGCGTAGATCGCCTCACCTTTAACATGATGGGGAAAGCCCACCACGGCGGCTTCCGTCACCGCTTCATGTGCGACAAGTGCGGATTCAATCTCCGCCGTGCCCAGCCGGTGGCCGGAAACATTCAGCACATCATCCATGCGGCCTAAAATCCAGTAATCGCCGTCATCATCCCGCTTGGCACCGTCGCCGGAAAAATAATAGCCGGGATAAGGCGCGAAATAAGTGTCGATAAAGCGGGCATGATCGCCCCAGATGGTGCGAGCCTGCCCCGGCCAGCTATCGGCTATACAGAGCGCGCCTTCACCTGCGCCTGTAATGAGGTTTTGCTCGGCGGTCAGTAATGCCGGCTGCACGCCGAAGAAAGGCTGGGTGGCGCAGCCGGGCTTAAGCGGCGTTGCACCGGGTAATGGGGTGATAAGATGGCCGCCGGTTTCCGTTTGCCACCAGGTATCCACAATCCGGCAGCGTTCTTCACCCACTCTTTCATGATACCACCGCCAGGCTTCAGGGTTGATCGGCTCCCCCACCGAGCCGAGGATGCGCAAAGAACTGCGGTCATGGCGCGTAACATAATCATCACCTGCACCCATCAGCATGCGGATGGCGGTGGGTGCGGTGTAGAAGCTGTTCACGCGCAGCCGCGCCACCTCCCGCCAGAAGCGCCCGGCATCGGGGTAATTCGGCACGCCTTCAAACAAAACGGAGGTGGCGCCGGCGGCCAGTGGCCCGTAAATCATATAGGAATGGCCGGTGATCCAGCCTACATCCGCCGTGCACCAATAGATTTCGCCTTGTTTGTAATCAAACACGGTCTGGAAGGTGAATTGCGCGTAAAGCAAATAGCCGGCGGAGCTATGCAGTAAGCCTTTGGGCTTGCCGGTGGAGCCGGACGTGTAAAGAATGAACAGCGGATGCTCGGCGTCAAACGGCTGCGCCGGGCAATCCGCATCAACTCCCGCTTCCAGATCATGCCACCAAAGATCGCGCTGATTCTGCATGTTTGTGGCGGCATCGGTGCGCTTAAACACCAGCACATGATCAACTTCCACCCCTTCCAACGCCTTATCCACATTTTCCTTTAGCGGGATGGTTTTGCCGCCGCGCACGCCTTCATTGGCGGTGATGACGATGCGGCTTTGGCAATCCTCAATGCGGTTGCGCAAGGAAGAAGGCGAAAACCCGCCAAACACCACGGAGTGAATGGCGCCAATGCGGGCGCAGGCCAGCATGGCAATGGCTGCTTCCGGCACCATCGGCATGTAGATGGTGACGCGGTCTTCCGCCTTTACGCCCAGTTTTTTCAGCATGTTGGCACAGCGGCAGACGCGCGCATGCAATTCCGCGTAGCTGATATGCTGCGCCGGCGCATCCGCCTCATCCGGGATGAAGATAAACGCATCTTCATCGGCGCGGTTTGCCAGATGCCGATCCAGACAATTGGCCGCCACATTGAGCTGGCCGCCCTCAAACCATTTGATGGAAACTTCATCCACAAAACTTGTGTTTTTGACCGTTTCAAAGGGTTGATCCCAATCCAGCAACGTGGCCTTGCGCCCCCAGAATTCGTCCGGATTCTCAACGGATTGCGCATAAAGGCGCCGGTAATCTTCCGCATTGATATGCGCATTGTTAGCGCTGTGCGCCGGCACGGGATAGGTGGTTTGCGGCATGGCGAACTCCTTTAACTTTGCGGGAGTTTAGCCGGCCAAGGTAAAATATCCAGTGCTATTATTGCCGCTAGTTCAATTGCTTATGCTGCAGCGCAGCATTGAAGTCAGGCTGCTTCGGCAGCGCTGCCATCCTCGGAGGGGGTTTGTGCCTGTTGGTTACGTTTTTCCAGTGCTTCTTTGGCTTTAAGAGAATGCTGAATGCCCAGCTCCCGCAGATGGTGAGGGTCTGCCGGGGCGGGGGCATTCATCAGCAGATCCTGCGCCTGCTGGTTCATCGGGAAGGCGATAACCTCACGGATGTTCGGCTCATCCGCCAGCAGCATGACGATGCGATCTACGCCCGGTGCAATGCCACCATGTGGCGGCGCACCATATTGGAAGGCGCGCAGCATGCCGCCGAACTTTTCTTCCAGCACTTCCTTATCATAGCCCACCATGCCGAAGGCCTGCTCCATCAGCTCCGGCTTGTGGTTACGAATTGCGCCGGAGGAAAGCTCCACACCATTACACACAATGTCATATTGATAGGCCTTAATGGCCAGCAGTTTTGCTTTATCATCGCCCGCCGCCGCCAAAGCCGCCATGCCACCCTGCGGCATGGAAAATGGGTTGTGGGAGAAATCCAGCTTGTTGTTCTCTTCATCCCATTCGAAATAGGGAAAATCCACCACCCAGCAGAATTTGAAGATGTCGTTCGGGATCAAATCCAGCTCTTCGGCGATGATGGTGCGCGCCTTGCCGGCCAGCTCGGCGGCATGATCATGGTTAGTGTTCATGCTGAAGAACACCCCGTCATTATCGCCTAAGCCCGCCACTTTCCGCAGTTGGTTAATGCGTGCTTCATCAAGGTTTTTGGCAATCGGCCCTTTGGCTTCACCGTCGGTAAAGATGATGTAGCCAAGCCCGGCAAAGCCTTGATCACGCGCCCAGTCATTCTTTTTATCAAAGAAGCTGCGCGCCTGCGTGCCGCAATTTGGCGCCGGAATGGCGCGCACGGTAGCACCTTTTTCGATCATGCCGGCAAACAGGCCAAAGCCGGAGCCACGGAAAATTTCCGTCACGTCGGAAATTTCAATCGGGTTACGCAAATCCGGCTTGTCGCAGCCATATTTCAGCATCGCCTCATCAAAGGGAATGCGTGGAAAATCTTCCTGCGGCACTTGCTTGCCGGAGACATGGGAAAATTCGTTGAAGACATCACGCAGCACCGGCTCCATCACGTTGAAGACATCTTCCTGCTCTACAAAGCTCATCTCCATATCCAGCTGATAAAACTCACCCGGAGAGCGATCGGCGCGTGCATCTTCATCGCGGAAGCAGGGCGCAATCTGGAAATATTTATCAAAGCCGGACACCATCAAAAGTTGTTTGAATTGCTGCGGCGCCTGCGGCAGGGCATAAAAACAGCCGGGATGCACGCGGCTTGGCACCAGATAATCCCGCGCACCTTCGGGCGAAGAGGCGGTGAGAATGGGCGTTTGCACTTCCAGAAAGCCGCGTTGAATCATCGCCCAGCGCATGGATTGAATGACAGCCGCACGCAGCACAATATTGTTGTGCAGTTGTTCGCGCCGCAGATCAAGGAAGCGGTATTTGAGGCGGGTATTTTCCGGGAATTCCTTATCCGTATTCACCTGCACGGGCAGTTGCTCTTCTTCCACGGCGGATTCGACATGCAGCGAGGTGACGGAAACTTCAATTTCTCCGGTGGCCAGATTGGCGTTTACCGCCTCCGCATCACGCGCCAGCACTTCACCTTCAATGGTAATCACGCTTTCATAGCGCACTTTTTCCACGTCCGCCGGCGTCACAGCACCATCCTGCGGAAAGACAAGCTGGGTGAGGCCGAAATGATCCCGCAGATCAATGAAGAACACGCCGCCATGATCCCGCTTGCGGTGCACCCAACCGGAAAGCTTCACCTTCTGGCCAAGGTGATCCTTGCGTAATTCATTACAGTGATGCGTACGGAAACTATGCGTCATGGTTTATCCAACCCTATTTATCTCTTTGATGGTATTGTAATTTATTCTAACGGCTTTGAATGCGAAGCTCACGTGCGCGTTGCAGAATGGCATCCTCCATCTGGCGGCCAAGCTTGCTGCTGGTGGCCACATCGCGCCAGCCATTGCCGGAGCGTTTCTGGCGGAAAGCGGCCACGCGCACCCCGTCGGAGCGTAATTCGGTGCCTAAAATGGTGACATTCAGCTTGAAACGTTCGCCCGGCGCATCCGGATTCTCATACCAATCCGTGATGATGACGCCGCCATGCGGATCCACCTGTGCCAGCGGCATGAAAGAGAGTGTATCCAGCGAGGCACGCCAGAGGAAGGCATTCACACCGATGCCGCTGCCATAGCCACCGGCTTTGCCGCCGCCGCCAAGATTCAGCAGATCAACGCCATCCCCGGTCAGCTTGCCACGGCGGGCACGCAGGCGATCTTCCGTATCCAGCGGGTAGGCCGTTTCTTCATCGGCAGAAAGGCCGCAGCCCTGAAGGGCGGGAAGTGTCAAGATGATGAGTAAGCAAAATGTTAAAAGGCGCATTGTTTTCTCCATGCTGTGTCTTATAGGTGCTTTTATCAGGGCTGTCACCCTTTTGCAGTAACTTTTACATGAGAGTCATAACATTGACTTTGTGCTGATCCTCCCTTAATTCCCTACTGTTAGACACTGTTAGCTAATTATGGATTATTTTGCCATGCGTCTGATTTTGTTCAAGAACAAGGGAAATTTCGCCGGGAATAGCGGGTCTATTTCCAAGAAATTTTCTGCCGTTATTGAGCAAAATCAGTCATGGCCCGGAGGGTTGCGGCCTAAATCGTCGTTCGCTTCGTTAAAGCCTTTGCTAATAGAACCACTATTAGCTGTATGCTTTGCCTTGCGAAGCAACGATTTAGGCCAGCAACAAAACATTTCATCATTAGCTAACAGTGTCTAAGTAAGGTATTATCCGGAGTATTCTATGTTTATCCAAACCGAAGAAACACCCAATCCGCGCACGTTGAAATTTCTGCCGGGACAAGAGGTGATGCCCAGCGGCACAATTACTTTTCTAAGCAAGGAAGACGCGGCGCAAAGCCCGCTGGCGCAGGCGCTATTCAGCATCAACCATGTGGAAGGGGTGTTTTTTGGAAGTGATTTTGTGACCGTGACGCGCGCGGCCGATGCGGAATGGAACGTGCTGAAAGCACCCATTCTGACCACGATCATGGAGCATTATGTTTCCGGCCAGCCATTGATGAAGCAGGCGGCGGAAGAGCGCGTGGTGAGTCGCAGCACAGGCAGTGCGGAAGATAGCGACATTGTGGCGACCATTCGCGAGCTGATTGACACGCGCGTGCGCCCGGCCGTGGCGGAAGATGGCGGGGATATTATTTTTCACAGCTTTGAAGATGGCATTGTGAACCTTGAAATGCGCGGCGCGTGCAGCGGCTGCCCCAGCAGCACCGCCACGCTGAAAAGCGGCATTGAGAATATGCTGAAACATTACATCCCCGAAGTGGTGGCCGTGGAGGCGGTGGGGGGATAGGTGATGTGCAGTTTTGGTAGGTGGCTGGATGTTTTCAGGCGCGCAAATCTTTTTGCTGATTAATCAAGCCCCGGCCACCTTATGGTAAGGCTGTTGGGGCTTTTTGTAGGTTCTTTTCTGTACGTTGTGTTGGACGTTCCTTTTCCTTCCGGTTTACCAAGCCATTTGCCAAATTCAGGGTAGGATAATAGATTCATGCGTGACTCTTCAGGTAAAATATTATTCATCAGAATAGCCAAATCCCCCATTTTTCCTTGGATGGTTAGAGATTGATCATTTATAGTATTTTCTAATTAATATTACGTTATGAAGGCGTGATTGACTGCGTCGTGATGGTTCATTCCGTTTGTTTTATTTTTGCGATATTTTCGTTTGATGACAGCCC
>JAUIEX010000060.1 GCA_030429725.1 Alphaproteobacteria bacterium | reverse complement strand
CTCCTGCCCCTGATCGAGGGGACCACCGTGAGCACCAAGCATGGGCCGGTGAAGACCGACCACATCCTCTTTGTCGCCTCCGGCGCGTTCCATGTCTCCAAACCCTCGGACCTGTTGCCCGAGCTTCAGGGCCGCCTGCCGATCCGGGTGGAGCTGCGGGCGCTGACGGAGGCGGTGGTGTTCCGTCGGGATGATGTGCTGGTACAAACGGATCTTTCCTTCTCCATGCTTTATGAGATGGATTTGCTGCCGGAGGATATGATGGCGCGTGCCGATCGCGGAGAGGTGGTGATTCTGACCAATGATGCCGACACGCGGGTGCGGGCGCTGATCAAGCTGACTAATTTCTTTGATACGTATCTGCTGGTGGGGCGGTTTGTGGATAGCACGGTGCTGAATCATATGCAGGATACGCGGGATTCGGTGTTTGAATATCGCAAGCTAAAGCAGCATATCGGGCAGCTTCAGGTGCAGTTTTCACTGGTTTTTATCGGGATTGCCATGCTGATTATGTTGACGGGCATCTGGCTTGGCTTAAGCTTTTCGGCGGATATGGTGCGGCCGATCAGTGATTTGCTGGCGGCGACGGAGCGGGTGAAATCCGGTGATTTCAGCACGCGCGTGGATGAAGGCCCGGCCAATGATGAGATTGGCACGTTGAAACGCGCCTTTAACCGCATGACCGGGCAGTTGCAGCGGCAGCGTTCGGAGCTGGTGGCGGTGAATCAGCAGATTGAGGAGCGCCGGCGGATGATTGAGGCGGTGTTCTCCGGTGTTTCGGCCGGGGTGCTGGCGCTGGATGTGCATGGGCAGATGCGGCTCTATAACGAATCGGCCATGCAGCTTCTGGGGGATGAGGCCGCGGATTGGCGCGGTAGTTCGGTGCGGCAGATTTTTCCGGAGGTGCAGCCCTTGCTGGAATCGGCCATGCGCAACAAGCTGACCCTGCTGCAGGAGGAATGCGTGGTGGCGCGGGGCTATCGCTCGCTGACATTATTGGTGCGCGTGGTGGTGGAGTGGGAGAATGAGAAGGTGCAGGGCTTTATTGTGACCTTTGATGATATCACGGAGCTGGTGACGGCGCAGCGCTCCGCCGCCTGGGCGGATGTGGCACGGCGCATTGCCCATGAGATCAAAAACCCGCTGACGCCCATTACCCTTTCTGCGGAGCGGATTAAGCGGAAATATATGAAACCGCTGCCGGCCGAAGAGCAGGAATCCTTCGCGCGTTATCTGGATACGATCATTCGCCACACGAACGGGATTCGGGAAATGGTGGATGAATTTGTGCGTTTTGCCCGCATGCCGCAAGCCAAGCTGGCGCAAAAAGACATAGTGCCGATTATTCAGGCGGTTATTTTTTCTGAAGAGACGGTGAATACCGCCATTGATTATCAGATGAAGCTGCCAAAGCAATGCATGCTGCCGTTAGATGAAGATTTGCTGACGCAGCTTTTCACGAATTTGCTGAAAAATGCGGCGGAGTCGCTGCTGGAAAGCGATGATAAGAGGGATAAGAACATTCATGTTGTGCTGACTGAGGCCGAGGGAGCTGCGGTGGTGACCATTACGGATAACGGGCAGGGTTTCCCGCCGGACTATCTGGAGCGCGCGCTGGAGCCTTATGTGACGACCAAAGAGAAGGGAACCGGGCTTGGGCTGGCTATCTGCAAGCGGATTATGGATGAGCATAACGGCAATATGGTGGTGAGCAACCGGCTGGACGGGAAGGATCCCGCCGCCATTACCGGAGCGATGATTGCACTGACTTTCCCGCTGGTTTAGGGGCAGAAGTCCGGGGCTAGGGGAAAGTGGCAAAGCCGGTGGCGGTGTGCAGTGATGCTACTCCGCGATGCTGCGGACCATGGCGATGATGTTTTTGCGAACATCGCGGTTTTTGATGCGCTGAAAGGCGCGGGCAAGGGAAAGGATTTCCCGATCATCCATGCGTGGCGAGCCGCCATCTTCCGCCTGATAACCGGCCTTATCTTCGGCAAAGCCGGGATTTAAAGCGCTCTGCGCCTGCCCGTCAGATGAATCCTGAAAAAAGCTGTTAATATCCGTTTCCAGAACCTGAGAGATTTCAAAAAGGCGGCTGGCGCCCACGCGGTTGGTTCCACGCTCATATTTCTGGATCTGCTGGAAAGTAACACCCACCGCTTCGGCTAGCTGGCTTTGGCTTAAACCAAGCTGTAGCCGCCGCTTGCGAATGGCTTGTCCAACAATTTTATCAATGTTATTTGTCATAGCGCCTTTTATTTACCTTATTTCGTTTCATTTTGATACAAAAACACCAATTTGGCGTTACCCACCTTGCAGATTAGGTGCATTAATACAAGCAAAAATTGTATCATCTTGAATGTCTAATCTAAAATGGGTTGTTTTTTTGTAGTTTCCGCTAAGAAATACATGCCAAGGTTGTTTTGGAGTAATATTTCACACCGGATCAATATTCTGATGCTATCTGCCAATAAGGTTCGTTCCCAATGCGGTACATACGCACAAATGGCGTCCATTTCCAGATGATTTATCATCCGGGTAAAAGATTTTTGTCGGTTGTCTAAAGAACGAAACAGTCCACTTAAAACATGGTGTCGCCACGCGCGTTCCGCCTTGGTTTGCGGTGGCGGATGATGGGTGGCATAATGATGTAAATTTAGCAATGTTTCGGCCATTGAGGCGATGTTGTCTTTCAGGGGTTGATAGGCTTGTGATGGCTGCGGCATTGCAGCATTCACCAGGCATAGCCGCATCTCCATCACCTGAAGAATGTTGAGGGGCGTTTTGATGTCCATAGATGACTCCTTACCTTTAATAGAAGCAGATTCTATGCCATTAAAAAATTATCTATAGAAAACAGCGTGATATGAAATTATTTCGTAAATGAAACGTTAAGAGCTTCGTGTGGATGGCATCAATATAGGGCAGTTATAAAGAATGGGTGACACAGTTTGTTTCAATCTGAGGCAGTGGCGCGGCGTTAACCTCCATATCAGTGATGGTTTTGAAGTTGGTTTTCTTGGGAAAGAACTGCCTGATGAGGCCATTTGTATGACTATCTCTCCTTATCCTTCTGGTCTTGCTGAGAAAAATACTTCTTGAAGGATTGTAGTGGAGGTGAAAGTTTGTTGTCAGATATCTCTAATATTTCAATGCCCAAACCCTCAAAAAACTCTTGAAGCTTAGAGACTCCATCCGCGGTGCTGGGGTAGCCTGTGCCATCAAATTCAATCGTTTGTTTTTTAGAAAGTACAGATTGCTTAAAACTTACTACTAAATTTCCATCCTTATCAACATTGTCGATAGAGTCTATTTTTGCCTCAGATAATAAAATCTTAGCATCATCAATGCTTTGCTCAGTTACATGGTGGCTCTGGTTACCTTTAATAAAATAGACTTGATCTTCTTCAGGGTTAAAATCTTTAATAACTGTTTTGCCACCGGAGTCTTTTCTTATAACAAAATCATCTTTTCCAGCGCCGCCTCTTAGAGTGTCATTAGCATTGCTTATCACAGTGTTATCTGCATCCGACGCAATAACAATTGCGGGCTTATGGTTATTTAGGTTAAGGTATTGATTCGGACTATCAGCAGTTTCTAAGTGAGGCATGATGTTATTATCAGAAGGTTTTATTTTCCCTATAAGATCACTTAGTTTTTTGTAAATCGTTTCGGCTAATTGTGGATTTTCAATGTTGGATAACATCTCAGATATATCCGAGCTAAGCTCTGCATCAGAGGTATAAGATAAAATAGAAGATTCCAGAAAATCCTCTGTTTTAATAAAATCTAAAGCATCATTAAAATCTGCCGCCTTCTTTAAAACTATCGTTGGATCAGATGTGGCTAATTTTTTGAATGAGTTCTTAACAAGACTCGTACGACGATTTTCTTCAACATCCTCCCTCCATTTAGGGAAAGTCTCCAATATGACATCAAAAGAAGTGTGAGTGCTGTTGAATTGAACCTCAAGTACCTTATTTCTTAGTTCTTCAGCAGCGTATTTTGACCATATATCGTAATGTGAAAGAAACTCACTGGAAACAGAGGGCGTTGAGAAATCCAATTTTCTGTCGAATAATTCTTTTAAAGTCTCGTCCGAAAGATTGGCTTTTAATAATTCATAATGATCAAAGATAAAGTTTAATATATCTTCGCTTTCAGCGGCATTATTTATTATCTCTTTTTCAGCTTCTTTTGAAACATGATCAACCCATTGTGAATGATAACTAAAGGTGTTTCCTGAAAATATAGGATTAATGATGGTAATGATCTTATCTTCATCAAGCACTTCTAACCAGATAGAATTTCTATCATGAAATAGTTCGTAACCGTTAATTTTAGCCAAGTTCAACGCCGCATCTTTTATTAGTTCCTTTGCTGGTTCAGCACCTAAAGATTCTTCTATAATATTATAAAACTGTAAGTGAGTAGAAGAAGTTGCAGTGTTTGCTTTTTGTAAAGAGTTTAGAAGATGTGTTCTTAAGTCATCTTCATTCAGATGTTCTTTCAATAAGCTATAATTTTGTAGTAATACCAAGGAGCTTTCATTTGATGGATGATTTGAGATTAAGCCGATAATTTCATTTTTCTGTTCTGCAGAAACAAATTTCTCCCATTTGCCTATATTGGCGACTAAAACTTCTCCGGCACTAATATCTGAGTTGGCCAATTGGATCAGGTTAGAATATCTATCTTCAGGAGGGAGCTTCTTTAATTCATTAAATTTTTCGCTATAAAGATTTAATAAAGTTGTTGAAATAGAGCTATTATTGACGGCAACATCCGAAGTCTTTTGTGCAAAATCATCATAGATATCCTCTGCAAGTGAGAGGATATCTGGATAGTTTAGATCAGTTGATGAGAGATCTGTGAGATCATATAAATCATTTTTTAAGTTGTGAATTGTTTTGTTGGATTTAGGGTATTCTTCAATGGCCTGAAAGAAAACTTGCCACTCTTCTTTATCTGCGTATGTGGTTTTAATATTCTGATAATTATCAAATATATATTGCAATTTATTATCAAAATTTTCATACGCAATATTTTTTAGATTATATTTTTCACCTGCTTTGAATACTCGCTCCGTAAGTGTGGGATCAATAGCATCATGCTTGTCTCCTGCAGTTTCAAGGTAAGCTTTCTTCAGGTTTTCTGCTGTAAAAGGAATGTTATCCTGAGCTAGCTCACCTAGTTTTTTAATAAACACTTTTTCATCTTTAATAATAGCTGACCTATCAAAAGGCGCTACAGAAAGGAAGTGAATATCATTCTGTATGTCATTACGGTTAAGGGACTCTGCAAGCTCAACCACTGAGCCCCCACCAAAACATGAAATATCAATGATACCAATGCACAGATTTTCACCGTCATAGCCTTTGATGTTAACAATGGTATCAAATAATTTTGATGAATCGACAATCTTTCCGTCGCCATATAAATCAACATGTGCGCCATTCTTAATTAGACCATGATGCGCACTATATAATGTAAATTTTTCATCCTCATATTCTTCATCCTCTCTATAATCACCATATTGTTCATAGATATCTTCATCAGTTTTTGTAAGGCTCGATTTCAGTGCTTTTTTAACGTAGCGTAACGATACATCATTGAGTGGAACAACCGGTGTGTACTCGCCGTCTTTATTCTTAATATAATTACCGTTTTCATCACGATTAGGCTCCGGGATTAACAAAAACTTCTGGCCCGCAGCTTCGCAAGCAACTTTTGCTTCCATAATCTCATTATAGGTTGGAGTCTTTAGGTCTGCCCCCTTTATATAGACAAAAACAGGCTTCTCTTCTGGCATTTTTACTCAACCATCTTGTTGTGACAATATTAGAACATACGTCACGCTGGTTAAGAAATACTTAATAAGTCTACTTAAAGCCAATATAGCGCCCATTATCGGATGAGGTGGAACGGTATGGTTCTGAAGAAGGCCTCTGCTGGAGTGAGGTAGTTTAGCACTTTTCTAGGCCTGTTGTTTAGTAGTTTTTGCACGGCGTTTACCTCCATATCAGT
>JAUIEX010000014.1 GCA_030429725.1 Alphaproteobacteria bacterium | reverse complement strand
AAAATAGGCCGCGCCCAGTTCTTCCACATAATCCAGCACCGAGCCATTAACGAATTCCAGCGACATACTATCAATCACCGCGCGCGCTTCGCCCCGTTCAATGAACAGATCATCCGCGTCCCGCCTGGTGGTAAAATCAAAATGATATTGAAAGCCGGAACACCCGCCCCCATCCACAGCAATGCGCAGCATGGCCTGTTGCGGGTTCTCCTCCTGCTGCGCCAGATAGGCAATACGCCGCGCGGCACTTTCCGTCAGCGCGAAAGACGGCTGATTTTCCACCTGTTTTTCCGGTAAAACGGTTGCATCCATACTCCTGAATATAAGCTAAAATAATGATCTTGCAAGCGATGGCACTTCCGCTAACGCAGAAGGAAACAAACTGTCACCATCACCGGCCACCATGCCAGCCACCGCCGCGCAACCAACCGCAAAATCAGCCAGCCACCCAGCAAGAACGGCAGCGCCAGCAGGGCCTGCGTCAGCCCCAGACAAAGCCCGCACACTGCCAGCAGGCGCAGCATATCATACCGTGGAAATGCCGCCATTGCGTGCCGTTTCTCCCAAAATTTTGCCACCGCCAAACCAATTAGCACCCCCAGCACCAGCCCCTGAATGGCCGAAAGCACCTCGCCAAATTCCAGCGCCCGCAGCACCAGCCCCATCATCACCGCAACCACCAGCGCGGCATGGGGAATCACGCGGTAGGTCACATCACTCATCGCCGCCACCGCAAAAGAGCAAAATAACAGATGCAGCACCAGATATTCCTGACTGGCGCCATAGCGCCAATAAGCCAGCAAGCTGCCCACCGTCACCGAAAATTCTACGAAAAAATAAGCCCGGCTCACCGGCGCATTACAGGCATAGCAACGCCCACGCGTCCACAGCCAGTTAAACACCGGCACCAGATCCCGCGTGCGCAGCTGCGCATCACAGGCCGTACAATGCGATTTCCTGCCAATCCATTTTCCCGCGCAGGCCTCCCCGTGCGCCAGCCGGTAATAAGGCATGGTGGCATAGCTTCCGCTGCCCAGCCCAATGCCCAGCGCCATCAGCCAGCCCAAGAGGGGCAAAACCTGCTCTAACATATCTTCCACCATCATTTCACCATGCGTCAGCGGGAACAAAATGTCATGAAAAAATTGTCCACACGACCTAATCTACCCTTGCAGCATGAGGGCATTTGCGGCATCTATGGCGCATGGAAATCACCACGAAAATTCAGGATGTCTCAGAAAATTTCGGCTTCAATACCCCCATTGAAGCACCCATAGTGGAAAAACTGCCGGAGGAATTGCAAGTCTTCGTCCCTGAAAAAGAAACGGCTTACCAATTTGACTTTGCCATCACCCGCGCCATTCTGGCAGGTTTCACCCATAATAAACGCGTACTGATTCAGGGGCTGCACGGCACGGGAAAATCCTCCCATATTGAACAGGTGGCCGCGCAGCTGGGCTGGCCAATGGTGCGCATCAATCTGGATGGGCATGTCAGCCGGATTGATCTTGTCGGGCGGGATGCCATCCTGCTAAAAGATGGCAAGCAGGTCACTGAATTTAAAGAAGGAATGCTGCCATGGGCCATGCAGCAGGGTATTGCGCTGGTGCTGGATGAATATGATGCCGGCCGGCCCGATGTAATGTTTGTTCTGCAACGGCTTTTGGAAGCGCACGGTAAATTAACCCTCACCGAAGAAAAGCGCATCATTTCGCCCTCCGCCACTTTCCGCCTGTTTGCCACGGCCAACACCATTGGGCTGGGCGATGCCAGCGGCATGTATCACGGCACCAACCCAATCAATCAGGGGCAGATGGATCGCTGGAATATCGTTGCCCAGTTGGATTATCTGGATGAAGCCCATGAATCCGCCATTATCCGCGCGCGCGTGCCGGAATTTGTCAGCGGTGCTCATAAAGAGGCGCTTGCGCCCATGATCGCCATGGCCAGCCTGACTCGCGCCGGTTTTAAAGGCGGGGATATCTCCACCGTCATGAGCCCCCGCACCGTGCTGGCATGGGCACAAAATATTGAAATTTTTGGTGATGTGGAAGAAGCCTTCCGGCTTTCTTTCCTCAATCGCTGTGATGAGGCGGAGCGCCCGATTATCGCCGAATATTATCAGCGCTGCTTCGGCACGGAACTTAAAGAGGCCAGCGCTGCCAATCTGGCCGCCTGAGCGCACACCGCACCATAATGCATAAAAAAGGCCGCTGAATGCGGCCTTTTTTATTAAATCCGTTCCGGCAGAAACCGCCTAGAAATCCTGACGCATACTGAAATAGAAAGTACCATCATCCGCCACATCCGATGCCGGTTCATAATGACCGACCGGATAAGCATAATCAAAACGCAAGGTCGTATCCCCGCTTGGCACCAGGCTTGTCAGCCCTTCCATCCCAAGACCCACACTGTAAAGATGGCGATCCACACTGCTTTGCGGCACGTTATTAAACACCATACCACCATCCAGGAACGGGCCAACGGTCACAAACCAGTCCGGATGCAGGCCAAGCTCATGCGCATATTCCAGACTGAACTGATAGCCGGCTTCGCCCACTTCCTGCGCCGGGTCAAACCCACGCACACTGCCATAGCCACCAAGGGCAAATAAATCGGATGAAAGCAGATTCTCGGAGGCCAGCTGGGATGAGAAGGCAAATTTCACCGTGCCATCATCAATCGGACGCACATTTGCTACCAGAACCGGACGCACAATCACCGCATCATTTTCACCACGCGCGCGGGTCAGCATTGGGTCAAAATCGCTACTGGCGCCAAAAGCGTCCACACCCTGAGAAACTTTCACCGCACCATACCACACGCTGGCATTGCCACGAGTCAGATACGATGCCTGCCCATAAACCTGCCGGATATTATCTTCCGTAGCAATCGTACCCTGCTGGGTGGATTCATGATCGCGATATTCAAAACCAACTTTCACATTTAAACGCTCAGTCTTACGGTTGATCACGTTGGAGGAAAGCCCCACATCAAACCGGGTCGTGTTACCCTCAATATCCTGTGGCTCCAGAATGTCACCAATCTGGTTTTCACTATAGGAACCGGAAGCTTCCAGCATCACGTTACGTACGCCGATCGGTGTGCGCACACCGCCACCGGCAAACCATAAATTATCGTTGGAAATACGGCCATCCACATAAACCGTTTCACCCAAACCCAGCGTATTGCTCTGTTCCAGATGCACGCTGCCAACATATTCACCGGTAAATTTACTGCCATAATTATCAATCTGTGCATAATTCACATCATCGGATGCTTCGCTGATTGCAACGGCAATGTCCGTGGTGGCAAATTCACGCCCCGGCTGAAGCGTCAAGGATGCCTGCACATCTTTCAGCGTGTCAATGTCACTCACCATGGATTCAGCCACTTCTTCATTGAACACATCACCCGGCTGAATGCGTTGATTAATCGCATCCGCCAGACCTGGGCTCAGGCTGGTGTTGGAGGTCACATTCACACTGCCCACCGTGGCTTCCACCAGTTGAACATCCAGCACGCCATCGGAAAGATCCTGCACCGGCGTAATTGCCTTCACCAAACTGTAACCACGCTCAAACAGCTCACGCTCAATATCAAATTTCAAATTTGCCAGATCCTGATTTGTCAGCGGACGGTTCAGGTAAGGCAGCGCAACCACCTGAAGATATTCCTCTTTTACAACGCTAACACCCGTCAGATTCACGGAATGAATATTTGCTACCACCTGATTGGGGTTTTCCACCCTGTCACGTGCCGGAAGCACGGGCTGCACGCCCTCAGCCTGCAAATTAAACTCCTTGGGCACCGCCACACGCGCCGGGCTGCGATCAATCAGGCCGGGAGACACGTTCTGCGCCGTGGCAACCGATGATGCCAGCGCAATGCATGTCAATGACGTGAGCGATAAAAGACGAGTGTTCATAAGCAAATCCTTGTTTGATAACGTTATTACTCGCCCTTCAGGCACTTGTCAAAAAAAAAGCCCCGGAAGTTCCGGGGCTTTTGCCTTTCGAGCAATTCTGCGTGAATTACAGCGCAGAAAGTGCCTTATTATCGGAGCAGATCTCTTTGGTAATAGCGCCCGTATTCACATCACGGCAGAATTTACCTTCCAGATCTTCACCGGCTGCCGGAGAAATATCCTCCAGACCGCCCGCACCCAGATCCTGCGCTTCATTGCGGGTCTCTTTCAGATACGGATCAAAATCTACATTCGGATCGCCCGTTACATCCGGTTGCTGTGGCTCCGGCGCCGTTGGCTCAGGTGGCGGAGTGCCGCCACTTGTTGATGTTGTTGCCGGCGGAGGCGGAGGTGGTGGAGTGCCACCACTTGTTGATGTTGATGGCGGGTTACCACCGCTTGTGGATGTTGATGGCGGGTTACCACCGCTTGTGGATGTCGTTGGTGGTGGTGGCGCAATAATCAACTCCGCACGATCCGTTGTTCCGGCGCCCTGCTCATCCACACCGCTATAGCGCTGCTGAAGCTCGGCCTGCTCGGATGTTGCACGTGGATCCAAACCAAGGAAGTCCAGCGTATCAAAGTAAATTTCAACCAGCGAGTTGGCAAAACTATCTTCCTGATCGTTCGCAATCACCGCATCGGCAGAAAGATCACCAATCGCAACATTTTGACCCGTCGCATCAATGGAAACCGTCGCATCCGCCACTTCGTTGCCATTACTTTCACCGGCAAAATCAACCGTTGCTTTAGAGGCCACATCATCCACGGTAATGTTACCGTTCGGCGCGTCAAATTCCGCAACTGCCGTAGCTTCCACCGTTCCGTCCGTTGTTTCCACTTCACGGGTGGCGGTTGCCATCACATTCACGTCATCGCTGTGGGTAATGTCACCACCGGCATCTTCATCCAGACCGGCCGTGGCAGAAGAATCAATCGCACCTTCATTCGCGTTGGATTCCGCCATCACATTCACCGGTGCTTCCACCGTAATGTCCTTATCGGCAATAATCGTCAGCTGCGCATCGGCTTCGGCCGCGCCAGGCTCACCGGCTGCCGTGGCAATGGAAGCCAGCTCCGTTGGGTTACCAAGGAACACATCGCCTTCATCATCACCGTTCAGCGCATCAAGCAATGCCTGGGTGGTTGCCGTGGCGTTACCCGGCGCAGAGGCCGTGGCCGTACCGGTCAGCGTGTCTTTCTCCATATGCACGTCAGCACCTTCAATGGTAATATCCGTTGCTGCATTATTATCGCTGTAGCTGGTACCAACATCACCGTTGGTGGTGGCCGTGGAAGCCACTTCCGTGGTTCCTTCCAGCGTGGTATCACCCTTAGAGGTGATGCCCAATGTTGCATCCGCATTTGCAGAACCTTCGCCCGGGCCGTTATTGGTTGCCTCAGCGGTCACTGCGTAAGCACCGTCTTTGGTGAACGTACCGTCGGAGGCCGCAATTTGCAGCTCGGCACTGGCATCGGCATGACGCAGCACTTCAGAATCCTGCTCCACCGCTTCGGCGGTAACAGTCACATCTTTCGTTGCCACTTCCTTATCTTCACCGAAGGCCGTGATGGAAGCATAAGCATCCGCCACCGCATCACCCACGGCGTTGATCGCGCTGGCAAACACATTCGTGTCGCCGTTAAGAGTCACACCATTATCGGATTCAATAATCAAATCGGCATCCGCCTTGGCCGTGCGCGTGTTTCTACCCGGCTTATCGGCATCGGCAATCACATTAATATCACCGTTCACTACCAGATCATCCTTACCGGAATATTTCTTATTATCCGGGTTAAAGCGGTGGTAAAGCTCCGCTTTTGCGGTGGCTTCCACATGGGTTGTTTCAGGGTCAACCGCAATCACATCCACATCGCCGTTAATCTGGAAATCGTCACTTGCCGTTACTTTCAGGTAAGCTTCACTATGCGGCTGAGGCGCGGAGCCATCAATATTTTCTACACGAATGTCACCATTGATATACAGGTCGTCACCAGCATAAACTTCCGCCTCGGCAACGCCGCCGCCGGCTTCCACCGTTATGCTCTTCATCCGCACGTCACCGCTATCGCGGGCTTCCACAAAGATTTTGCCAGCCATGTCATTATCAAACGCACCGGTTTTCAGATGACCGATATTAATTCCATCATCACCGGCAAGAATGTTAATGTCACCGCTGGTTGTGCTGATTGTGTCATTGGTATCTTCAAACACCACGGAACCGTTTGTCCGCACGTCACTATCGTCCGCCGCCACTAATGTGATCGAACCATCGCCGCCTTCCAGCTCGTTATCGGAAAGGTCAGCCAGCGTTACTTTCTTTTCGGCACGCACTTTCACGTCCGTTCCGGCCTGAGACATCGCCTCAATATCCGTTTCCGCCACTTCATCCACACCGGCAACCGAACCATCCACAATGGTTACAAATTCAGGATCAATGATCACTTCACCGCCTTTGGCGTTAATATTACCATCCAGCTTGAAGCTTTTACCGGAAATTTCGGCAAAACCGCCCTCGGCATTCATCACACCTTCTTCAGTCAGATGGTTGATGCCACCCGCATAGGTATAAATTGTTCCGCCATTGGCATTGGTTGTGGCACTGTTGGTCAGATTGCCTTCGGCATTCACCAGCACCGTGCCGCCTTGACCGTCCGCCGCAAAGCTTGTTGCATCCACCAGGCCACCCATATTAATGGAGCCGGAACGCAGATCCGCCGCTTGCTTGGTCGTAAGCGTAATCGTGTTAGCAGCCAGCGTGCCCGTATTGGTCACACCGTCGCCCGTTACCTGCTCTTCGGAAACGGCATAATTAATTTTACCATCGCCCAGACCCAGCGTGAAAGACGGCGCAGAGGCCAGCTCAATATGGCCGATCGTTGCCTGAATCACACCGGCATTTTCAACGGAAGGCGCCACCAGCACCGCATATTCGGATGCATTGATGGAACCACGGTTGATAATCTGCCCGTTGGTGGCTTCTGAAAAATGGATATTGCCGTCACGCACATGCGCATTCAGCGCGGTGGTTGCCATCAAAGCACCCACATTCACCTGGGAGGATTCATAGAACGTGATCCCGGCATTATTCTGGATAATCACACGGCCGTTAGAGTTCAAAGCACCACGCAACTGGCTTGGCACATTGCCAACCACACGGTTCAGTGCCGTGGCCGTTGCATTCGGCTGGTTAAAGTTAATCGCCTCATTAGCCGCGCTTGAGAAGGTATCCCAGTTGATATTCACATGCTGGGAAGCCTGATTAATATTTGTGTTCAGACCGTCTTTACCGATCGTCGCCTTGCCGGAAGCCACCTCACCACCGGTGGGCGCCGCATCGGCAGCATTGGTTGAAAGCACACCGAAAACAGCAAGCAGCATACCATTCAAAATGGTTTTGCCACGCTTGAAAATTCTCCAGTTTTCCTGTGTCTGAGTTTTGTTTGTCATTTGTCGTTCTCCATCCCGTTTAAATACAGTGTTTACAGGCGTTGTTTCATTTTTAAGTGAACATAAAAAAACCGGGGCACCACCTCTATTGAAGCCTGGTGTCCTGATTATTTCGTTAAAATCTCATCTCCATATCGCATCAAACATCTTGCCATACAGGAATCAACATCAACCGTCAATTATGTTCCGGAGAGTTTTTTATGCCAAAAGGTCAAAAACCTTTAGTGGGCAGATAAACTCTAAATGAAAGCAGCGCCTTCAAAGATTAAAATAAGATTAACACCAATGAAGCGCCGAGTCAACGAATAAAGCAACAAAAAATAAAAAAATTACCCGGTATTTTAACTAAAAAAACATCTAATTTTATATTGATTTATCTATAATTTACCTTAAATACCAATTGTCTAAGTCAAACTATTATCCGGCGGATAATGCTGCCTTCATACCACCAAAAACCATCCATGCAAGCCCAAAGCCATCCATTTTATTTTAGTTAATTTTTATTAATATTTAGCTTAAATGCTGCCTACCCCTCTCTCCACCGCCGCCAGCCCTATTTTAAGCGCGATTATTTCTGCAGCTTGCCGCATCGCATCTTTCGCTGTAAGTTGCGCCGGATGAAACCGAATGTCGTACAACAACTGGAAGAAAAACGCCGTGCTGCGCGCCTTGGCGGCGGTCAGGGTAAAATTGACAAGCAGCATGAGCGCGGCAAATTAAGCGCGCGTGAGCGGCTGGAGATTCTGCTGGATCCGGATAGTTTCGAAGAATATGGCATGTTTGTGGAACATCGCTGCGATGATTTCGGCATGGATAAGCATAATATTCCCGGGGATGGCGTTGTGACCGGGCAAGGCACCATCAATGGCCGCTTAGTCTTTGTTTATTCACAGGATTTTACCGTTCATGGCGGCAGCATGAGCGAGGCGAACGCCAAAAAAATATGCCATATTATGGATATGGCCATGAAAGTGGGCGCGCCGGTTATCGGCCTTAATGACTCCGGCGGCGCGCGCATTCAGGAGGGCGTTGGCTCATTGGGTGGGTACGGCGAAATTTTCCAGCGTAATGTCCTTTCCAGCGGCGTGGTTCCGCAGCTTTCTCTGATTATGGGGCCATGCGCCGGCGGCGCGGTTTATTCCCCGGCATTGACGGATTTTACCTTCATGATTAACGGCTCATCCTATATGTTCGTCACCGGGCCGGACGTAGTAAAAACCGTGACACATGAAGATGTTAGCCAGGAAGAACTGGGCGGCGCGCACACGCACATCACCAAAACCGGCGTGGCGGATAAGGCGTTTGATAATGACATTGACGCGCTGCTGCAAACCCGCCGCCTGTTTAACTTTCTGCCACTTTCCAACCGCGAGGAAGCGCCACAGCGCTTCACCGAAGACCCGGCAGACAGGCTGGATCTGGAGCTCAACACGCTGGTGCCGGATAACCCCAACAAGCCTTACGACATGATGGAGCTTATCTCCCGCGTGGTGGATGAGGGGGATTTCTTTGAAATTAAACAGGAATATGCCCGCAATATCATTGTTGGCTTTGGCCGTATGGATGGTCGCACCGTGGGCTTTGTGGCCAATCAGCCCATGATTCTGGCCGGCTGTCTGGATATTGATGCCAGCGTGAAGGCCGCGCGCTTCATCCGCTTCTGCGATGCGTTTAACATCCCCATTGTCACCTTTGTGGATGTGCCCGGCTTCCTGCCCGGTGTCAGTCAGGAACATAACGGCATCATTCGCCATGGCGCCAAGCTGCTTTATGCTTACGCCGAGGCCACCGTGCCGAAAATCACCGTGGTCACCCGCAAAGCCTATGGCGGCGCGTATATTGTGATGAATTCCCGCCATTTACGTGGGGATATCAACTATGCCTGGGCGAATGCGGAAATTGCCGTGATGGGCGCCGAAGGTGCCGCCAAAATCCTCTATCGCGGCTTAAGCCCGGAAGAGGTCAAAGAAAAAGAAGCTGAATATAAAGCCAAGTTCAACACGCCTTTTGCCGCCGCGGCACGTGGGTTTATTGATGATGTCATCCGCCCGCAAAATACGCGCTGGCGCATCTGCCGCGCACTTTCCCTGCTGGAAAATAAACAATCCGAAACCCCGTGGAAGAAGCACGATAATCTTCCGCTTTAGGGAGCGGTATCAGGCCGCCTAAACCGGCATCAGGCACAAAAAAAGGGGGCGCAGCACACACCCCCTTTCTTTTATTTCCTCTCCCCGCCGGGCGGGAAAATAAACATCTACCACTACTAGTTGGTGGCTACCCACCAACCATAGTTGTAGATGATTATTTCTTTTTTCCCCCTTTTCAGGATGAAAATACCATCCCTGACCAGGATAAGGTCAGGATTTGGCACATCCTTGATTTCGGTTATTTGCCAGATTTGATTCTGGAAATAAGCCTCCATCTTGGATGGATTCATCCATATGGGTTCAGGGCAGGCGTCCCCGGAAACACCGAACAATTTGTTGTCATCCGTGTATTCCCTGGGCTTGCCACCTCTTAGCAAATAAATGCTTTGAGGTTTGCCCTCAGCCCATTCGGGAGTTGGATCCGCTGCATTTGCAATCGAATCCTGAAGATATTCTGAATAATTCGTCAAATGACGATTCAGCACCTTCAAGGAATCCTGCGCAAGCAGCAATCCCACCCCGAAGGAGAGGAAAACGAAAAAAACCATCAACTTTTTCATAGTTTTTGGTTTTTTCTAGGTTGAGTCCTCTTTGCGGCGCCCTTTCGAGGCGAAAAAGAAAACCCAAGCCAGCTTATATGACGGCAATTTGCCGCTTTTCCACTGACGGATTTCAACATCCGTCACCACGCCCTTTCGGAACGCAGCGCGCATGTTTGCACATGGATCCCCTGATCCATAAGCGCCTATAGCGCCCTTTCCCACCTTGGCGTGGGGGCTGGTGCACCAGCCAAAAACCACATACCGCTCGGCATATGGCATAAGAACCTGCCCAACTGAAACTGTCTCCAGTTCCCGGCTTCCTTCCTACGTTAGAAGGGGGCGTGCGGTTCGTTTTCCAGCCTTTCCTTGCATGCCATATAGGCATCAGGGCGGGCATTTAAGAGGGCGCTGGAACGTAGCGGATGCGGGCACATCCTGCTTCTCCTGTAGATTCCGGTTTCTCAGGCCGGAGGAGCCAACGCTGCCCTGTCATGTGTTTTGAAGTTATCGCTCTGCCACATGCAGGTTACAGCCTCACAAAACCGCGCTTTGAATCACCTTCAATGAAGACGAAATCAAGGCGGTGCTGCTTGTGAGGCAAGAATGAACCTATAAAAGTAACATATTTTTAACGTTCAGGCAATCATCAACCGCCCGCCCGCGTTTGAAAAACAGCAACTTAAACACCCACTACAAACAGCCCTAATTCATCCGCTTTGCGGCGCACGGCCTCGCGGTCAATCACCAGCGCGCCGCCGGCCTCCACCGCAATGCCGCGCAGGCCGTTGCGATGGGCATTTTCCACCGTATAAACGCCGATGCTGGGCAGATCCACCCGGCTATCCTGATTGGGCTTTTTCATCTTCACCAGCACACCACCCACACCTTCCTGATGCAGCTCGGCGCAGCGATTCACCAATTTATCCGTGCCTTCCAGCCCTTCCACGCCCAGCACCACGCCGCGCTGCACAATGGCCGCCTGCCCAATATCCAGCAGGCCAATGGCCTCCACCACCTTCTTCCCAAGGTCAATATCCACCAGCGCCTGCGCATCCGGCTGCACCACACCCAGCGCACCGGGTTGAATCAGCAGCTCCCGCAGCACATCATCCGCGCCCAGCACCACAAAACCCTTCTCTTCCAGATAGCGGATAATGGCCGAAAACACATGATCATCGCCCTGTTCCGGCAATTTGCGCAGGCGATTGAGCAGCTTCATCCCGCCAAAATCCAGCTTCAGCGCCGCCAGAGAAGGCCGCCCCACGCGCCCGGCCAGCACCACCTGCCGCACATTTTCCTGCTTCAGCCGCTTGATAATCGCGCCAATCTTCCCCAGCGGAAAGAGGGCATGCGGCACATCCCGCAGCATGGATTTTTCCGTAATCCCCTCAAAAGCCACCACAAAAGCCTCTCGCTGATGATCCCGACAGGCGCGGATCATCTCTCGCGGCAAGTCCCCGCTGCCGGCAATAATGCCAAGCTTTTTTTGATTCACAGTGCTGTTCATGCCAGTGCTATAGCATTTTTTTCAGAAAAATCACGGCATCATTGTCCTTGCCGTCTTGGTGATGGCACATTATCAATGCCGGCAAAGGAATGAACCAACCATTTTCAGGAGTGACCACCCCATGACACAAAAACTTCAATCCATCATTGAAACCGCATGGGAAAAGCGGGACGGCATTAATGCCGAAACCACCGGTGAAGTGCGCGGCGCGGTGGCCGAAACGCTCAGCCTGCTGGATAGCGGTGAGCTGCGCGTGGCACAGCCTGCCAATGGCGGCTGGCAGGTCAATGACTGGGCGAAGAAGGCCATCCTGCTCTCCTTCCGCCTCAACCCCATGCAACGCTATGGCAACGGCCCTTCCGACCATGGCGAAGATGCTTACTGGTTTGATAAAGTGCCGCCCAAAACCCTCGGCTGGGATGAGGCACAATTCAAACAAGCGGGCTTCCGCGCCGTGCCGGGCTGTTTCGTACGCCACTCCGCTTATATCGCCCCCAACGTGGTGATGATGCCCTCTTTCGTTAATCTGGGTGCCTATGTGGATGAAGGCACCATGGTGGATACCTGGGCCACCATCGGCAGCTGCGCGCAAATCGGTAAAAACTGCCATATTTCCGGCGGTGCCGGCATTGGTGGCGTGCTGGAGCCATTACAGGCCAACCCGGTTATCATCGAAGATCACGTCTTTATCGGCGCCCGCAGTGAGGTGGCCGAAGGTGTGATTGTGGAAGAAGGCTCCGTGCTTTCCATGGGCGTTTATCTGGGCGCTTCCACCAAAATCGTTAACCGTGAAACCGGGGATATCACCTATGGCCGCGTGCCAAGCTATTCCGTGGTAGTTCCCGGCGCCATGCCCGGAAAAACACCGGATGCGCCTTCGCTCTATTGCGCGGTGATCGTGAAGCGTGTGGATGAAAAAACCCGCAGCAAAACCAGCATTAACGAGCTGCTGCGCGCCTGATTTTTCTGTGTGAAAAGCCTTGCCGCTTTTAAGGCGGTGCTTTATACCCCTTGCGCATAGAGAAGAGAGGAAATATGCCGTCAGCCAGCGCCGTGGAAATCGCGGAAACATCACCGGAAACCACAACGCAACTTCACATGGCCAATGCCATTCGCGCACTGGCGATGGACGCGGTGGAAGCGGCACAATCCGGCCATCCGGGCATGCCGATGGGCATGGCGGACGTGGCCACGGTGCTGTTCACCAAATTCCTGAAATTTGATCCGCAGAATCCCCGCTGGGCGGATCGTGACCGTTTCATCCTTTCCGCCGGGCATGGCTCCATGCTGCAATATGCCCTGCTCTACCTGACCGGCTATGAGGACATCACGCTGGATGACATTAAAAACTTCCGCCAGCTCCACCGCCCCACCTGCGGCCACCCGGAATTTGGTGAGCTGGCCGGCATTGAAACCACCACCGGGCCACTTGGGCAAGGCTTGGCCAATTCCGTTGGCTTCGCCATGGCGGAGCGCTGGCTGCAAACACGTTTCGGCAAGGATCTGGTAGATCACTTCACCTATGTGATCGCCGGGGATGGTTGCCTGATGGAAGGCATTTCTCAGGAAGCCATTTCGCTGGCCGGCCATCTGAAACTTTCCAAGCTGATCGTGCTGTTTGACGATAACGGCATTTCCATTGACGGGCCAACCAGTCTTTCCACTTCCGAAAATGAAGAGATGCGCTTTGAGGCCGCCGGATGGCACACGCAAAAAGTGGATGGTCACGATTTTGCCGCCATTGAAGCCGCCATTCTTGCCGCACAACAATCGGATAAACCGTCGCTGATTTCCTGCAAAACCATTATCGGAAAAGGTGCGGATAAAAAGGCCGGCAGCTCTTCCAGTCACGGCTCGCCCTTGGGTGCGGATGAAATTGCCCATGCCCGCCAATCCATGGGCTGGCCGCATGCCCCGTTTGATATTCCTGCCGAAATTCTGGGCGCATGGCGTGAAGCCGGAAAGCGCGGCGCATCTCAGCAGCAGGCATGGCAACAACGTTTTGCTCAAGCCGATGCTGCATTGCAGCAAAAGTTCCAACGCGGCCAGCAGGGTGCCTTGCCGGAAAATCTTGATGCCGTGATTGCGGAGGCCAAACAACAGCTCCATGAAGGTGGCAAGCTGGCCACCCGTGCCGCCAGCGGCAAAACTTTGGATGTGTTACTGCCAGCCATTCCTGAACTCCTCGGCGGGTCGGCGGATCTGACCGGCTCCAACAACACCAAGGCATCCCCAAGCAAGCCCGTCACGCCGGATGATTTTAGCGGCAATTATATTTATTACGGCATCCGCGAACATGGCATGGCCGCCGCCATGAACGGCATGGCGCTGCATGGCGGCATCATCCCCTATAGCGGCACATTCTTTGTGTTTACGGATTATTGCCGCCCGGCCATTCGCCTTTCCGCGCTGATGAAGCAACGCGTGATTTATGTGATGACGCATGATTCCATCGGCCTGGGTGAAGATGGCCCCACCCATCAACCGGTGGAGCATCTGGCCAGCTTACGCGCCATGCCCAATGTGCTGGTGTTGCGCCCGTCTGACCCGGTGGAAACTGCCGAATGCTGGCAAATCGCGCTGGAACATGCCGAAACACCCAGTATTCTGGTGTTGACCCGTCAGGGCTTGCCCGTGGTGCGTGACGCGGCGGGTGAAAATCTGGCCGCCAAGGGCGGCTACATCCTTTCCCCGGCCAAGGGCGCTGCACAGGCGGTGATCCTCGCCACCGGTTCTGAAGTGGAATTGGCCATGCAGGCGCAGGCTAAATTGGCTGAAGAAAATATCGATGTGCAGGTCAGCGCCCTGCCCTGCTTTGAGCTGTTTGACCAACAACCCGAAGCCTACCAACAGCAAGTGCTGGGCAATGATCTTCCCAAAGTGGCGGTGGAAGCGGGCATACGTCAGGGCTGGGATGGCTATATCGGCCGCAAGGGCGGCTTTGTCGGTATGGATTCCTTCGGCGCTTCCGCTCCGGCAGAAGATTTATACAAATATTTCGGCATCACAGTTGAAGCCATCATTCAACAAGTAAAAGCAAGGGTATAAGCATATGACAGTTCGTGTTGGTATCACAGGGTTTGGCCGCATCGGGCGGTGTGTTTTGCGCGCATGGGCAGATTCAAACCGTACGGATGTTGAGATTGTTGCGCTGAATTACCGTAAAAATACGGAAGAAAAACTTCACCTGCTGAAATATGATTCTACGCATGGCACTTTCCGTGGCGACATTCATGCGGACGGCGATAATTTTTTCGTCAACGGCAAGCCATTAAAGATTTTCCACGGCCACACACCGGAAGAGATCAACTGGGTGGATGCCGGGGTGGATGTGGTGCTGGAATGTACCGGCGTGTTCCGCGACAAGGCGGGTGCAGGCGGCCATCTGAAAGGCGGCGCGAAGAAAGTGCTGGTTTCCGCCCCGTCGCCGGATGCGGATTCCACTATTGTTTTCGGGGTGAATAATCAGGCTGCCAAGCCATCCGATACGGTCATTTCCGTTGGTTCCTGCACCACAAACTGCCTGGCGCCGGTGGCCAAAGTGCTCAATGACGGTGTTGGCATTGAAACCGGTTTCATGACCACCGTGCATGCTTATACCAGTGATCAGAATTTGCTGGATAACGGCCATAAAGACCTGCGCCGGGCGCGCTCCGCCGGGCTTTCCATGATCCCCACCAGCACGGGTGCCGCCAAAGCACTTGGCTTGGTGCTGCCGGAACTTAAAGGCAAATTAGACGGCGTTGCCGTGCGCGTGCCCACACCCAATGTTTCACTGGTAGACCTCACCTTCGTCGCCAAGCGTGAAACCACCAAAGAGGAAATTCACCAGCTTATCCGCTCTGCTGCCAATGGCAGTATGAAAGGCGTGCTGGGCGTGTGTGATGAGCCACTGGTTTCCTGTGATTTTAACGGCAACCCGCACAGCTCCATCTTTGATGAAAGCCAGACCTACGTGCAAAATGGCACGCTGGTGCGTGTGGCCGCATGGTATGATAATGAATGGGGCTTCTCCAACCGCATGCTGGACGTTGCCGCCCTGGTGGGCTAACCGAGCTAACCAATATCAAAGCCAGCCACGCCGCCTTCCTTTACCGTAAGCGATTAATCCTGCGATTCCAGCCAGCGCATGGCATCCAGTGCGGCCATGCAGCCACTGCCGGCTGCCGTAATCGCCTGCCGATAAATCTTATCCTGTACGTCACCGGCGGCAAACACCCCTTCCACGGAGGTTTTGGTGGTGCCTTTTTCGGTCACAATATAGCCCTCATCATCCATCTTCAGCGTGCCTTTGAAGATATCCGTGTTCGGCTTATGCCCAATGGCAATGAACACGCCTTCCACTTCCAGCGTGCGTTCTTCACCGGTTTTCACGTTTTTCACACGTGCGCCGGTCACAGCTTTAGGGTCGTCCTTGCCTTCCACTTCCTGAAGCTCAGAATCCCACACCATTTCCACTTTCGGGTGTTTAAACAAACGCTCCTGCGTCACTTTTTCCGCACGTAATTCATCACGGCGATGCACCACATAAACTTTACTGGCATGGTTGGTCAGGTAAAGCGCCTCTTCCACCGCCGTGTTGCCGCCGCCCACAACCGCCACCGGTACGTTACGGAAAAACGCCCCATCACACGTCGCGCAGCCGGAAACACCATAGCCCTGATAGTTTTTTTCACTCTCCAGCCCCAGCCATTTGGCCGAAGCACCCGTACCCAGAATCACCGCATCGGCGCTGTAACTATCACCTGAATCACCTTTCAGCGTAAAAGGCCGCTTGGAAAAATCCACCTCGGTGATGGTATCATGCACCATTTTCGTGCCCACATGCTCGGCCTGTTTTTCCATCTGCTCCATCAGCCATGGCCCCTGAATCACCTCCGCAAATCCGGGATAATTCTCCACCTCCGTGGTAATGGTCATCTGTCCGCCCGGCTGCATGCCATGCACCAAAGTCGGCTGCAAATTGCCGCGCGCGGTATAAATCGCCGCCGTACAGCCCGCCGCGCCACTGCCTAAAACCAAAATCTTACTGTGATGATTCGCCATAATTTTCCTTTCTGTTCGCTACGCTGATGAGATAAGATGCTGCCGCCATTTTTTCAATCAGGCGGCGGCACATACCCATTTATTTATTTGTTTACTTAATCCTCAAGCAGCCACATGCTGGCCACTTCCGCCTGATCATCCATGTCATATTCCACAATATCGTGATCAATCAAAGACATAATCGCATCATCCACCGCCTTCGGATTATCCAGCCCCAGCGCCTTGGCATGTTGAATCAAGGCTGAAGGGGCAATGGCCGTCACCTCATCATGCGCCCCGGCACGCTCCAGCACATCAATCAAAATCTGTTCATTTTTGGTCGGTTCATAATCCATAGCGATTCCTTTAATTCCTTGATTGCCGCGCCATCTCCAGCGTGGCCAGCACCAATTTTTCAATGCCTGCGCGCACATTGGTCAACCTGTCTTCCCGCATATAGGCACTGCAACTCACAATGTGATTCGCCTCATCAATCACAATACCTTTCGTTTGGCATTCCTGATGCTGGCCACCTAAGCCGGCAATCAGCCCATCCGCATCATCGCCAATCGTCACAATCGGGCTGGCCTGCCCGCGCAACGCCGCCACCAGCACCGCCGGAGAAATGCAGATCGCACCAATCGGCTTCTCCGCTGCGTGAAAAGCCTTCACCAAGGCGGCATATTCCGGCAGCACATCACCTTGCGCCCCTTTCACCGCAATATCGGAAAGATTTTTCGCCGCACCAAACCCACCCGGCAGCAACAGCACATCAAAATCAGCCGCCTTCGCTTCGGAAAGCGGCTTCACTTCGCCCCGCGCAATCCGTGCGGATTCCACCAGCACATTGCGCGTCTCATTTGTCACTTCACCGGTCAGGTGGTTCATCACATGCATTTGGTTAATATCCGGCGCAAAGCACTGCACCGCCACATCTTCCTGATCCAGCGCCATCAGCGTAATGACCGCCTCCCGAATTTCCGCCCCGTCCAGATAGCCGCACCCGGCCAGAATCACCGCCGCTTTGATGGCTGTTTTTTCTACCATGGTGTTTCCCCTTTTTGCCGAAGTTCCGTGGCCGAAGCCTCATGTAACTCTATAGGCAAAAACACCCATGCGGGCAAGCGCTGCTGTGTCAGCTTGGTGGCTTTTTCTGCAGGCAGCGCCACATCTTTTAATGCACGTGCCGCCTCACTCTCCATTGCTTTTTCCCGATATTCCGCCCGGTCAAGCACCGCAAACGGAACCATGGCCGCAATCCGTTGCCAGCCGCTCCAGCAATGGAATTGCACCAGATTATCCGCACCCATCAACCACACAAACTGCACCTCCGGATGCTGCTTACGCAATGCCCGGATGGCATCCACCGTATATTGCGTGTGGTGCTGTTGTTCAAAGTCTGAAATATGAATAAAGGGCACAGAGGCAGTCAGCTTCCTGGCATAGTCAAAACGCTGCTCAAAATCCGCCATGCCGTCGGTGGGTTTAAGAGGATTCTGCGGGGAAACCAACCACCAGATTTCATCCAGCCCCAGCCATTTTCTTGCTTCCAGACTGATATGCACATGCCCCGCATGCGCCGGGTTGAACGAGCCACCAAGAAGGCCGATGCGCCGTTCAGCGGCCATAATGCAACCTTTCTAAGAGAAAAGAGACAAGAGGAAAGAGAAAAGAACACCTCATGCGCTGAGTTTCATCCGAAGGTTATAGACCATACGCTCAAGCTGATTGACTTCATCCATAAGTTCTTCAACATCTGAAATATAGCTCAGGTCAGAAGCCAGATAAAGCTGCGTTTCCAGCTCGGCCAGAGAGCCTTGTGCAATTGAAAGGAATTGCAAAAACTCCTTTGTGCCGGCACGGGCGTGCCCTTCGGCAATGTTAGAAGGAAATGATACAGCACACCGCCGCATCTGCTGCGTCAGCCCATAACGTTCTTCCGGAGGAAAAGACGAGGTCAGTTCATAAATCACTTTCACAAGACCACGTCCACGCTTCCATATCTCAAGATTACGATGGGTTTTTGAAAAAGCACTCTGTTCCAATTCTCTTCCCTCTTCCCTCTTCCCTCTTCCCTCTTCTCTCTTAACTTTCCAGCGGGATATTCTGATCCTTCAGAAGCTGTTGCAGTTCACCCGCCTCATACATCTCGCGGATGATGTCGCAGCCGCCAACAAATTCCCCTTTCACATAAAGCTGCGGGATGGTTGGCCACTGCGTATAATCCTTGATGCCCTGGCGCAGCTCCGGGTCTTCCAGCACGTTCACATCATCAAACTGAACCCCAACTTTCTGCAGCACAGCCACCACCGTGGCGGAAAAACCGCATTGCGGAAAAGCCTGCGTGCCCTTCATAAACAGCACCACATCGGTGTTTTTCACCTTATGGTCAATCGCCTCCAGAATGGGCGTTAACGGCGTGTTTGCAGCGGCTTCGGTCATGTTATTCTCCTCAATAGTGGTAAAAATTATTGTGCACGCGTGGTAATGGCCAATGCGTGAATATCATGGGCGCTGACGGCTTCCTGCACACGCCGATGCTGCTGCACCCGTGTCTGGCCTTTAAAGCTGGGGCAGATAATCTCCGCCTTCCAATGGTCATTATCCCCGGCCAGATCGGTGATCTTCACCTCCGCTTCAGGGAAAGATGCCTGCAACGCGGCGGATAATTCTGCTTCAGTAATGGGCATAAGCCATACATAACCATGCGCCGCGCTTGATGCAAGCTGGGCAATTGACGTCTCTTATGCTATATTCTTCTTTGGATCGGGGAGGAGTGTATGGGCGTATCACGCGGCGTTGGCATGTTTTTAATTATCATGGTTCTTGTTGGCAGCTTCACGTTCTTTGCCTTCTGGTATCTTTCAGACCCCTCCTATATCGCCCATAGTTATGAGGATTACAGCACAGATATGGGCGGGCTGATGCATTATCTGGACGCTTCCGATCTTTTGCTTTCCTTCACAATCATCGGCCTGTTAATCTTCCTGCTGATTCGCATGAAACCACAGGGGTAGGAAAGGATGAGCACTTCCGGGCAAGCAGAAGAACCTGAAAAACTCCAACCAATTCAAATTAGAAGTATTGGCGGGAAATATAAATTGGAGACCGTTGGCCCGGAAAACGAAGCCTTTAAAACCATCATCCCACTTTTGCGATCGGGCTATTGGGACAGACAAACCGGCACCCGCATTCAGGCCACACTCCCGCAGGGCTTCTTCCCAACAGGCAATGAAGGAGACGGCATTGAAGCAACAAAGCGAGAGGTTCAAGAAGCTTTCCACAAACTTTTCGGCACCAACTCCTTTTTTGAAACAAAAAAAGAAGAAGATAGGTATGGCCGTGTTTATATCAGGCTCAACGCCGCAAAAAACCGATTCGAACCGCTGGCGGAATTGGCCAATGACTATGTCAATTACCATGACAAACCTTTTTATCCTTATGAAACATTAGAAGAATATGATCAGGCGGAAGCCGCACGCGAAAAGCGTATCGCAAAATATCGAGGACAATATCAGGAAACTTCACCACCACCGAAAACCGGAATGCTCGGCTATTTTGGGCGTTTCATTGAAGGGTTTGATTCCCCGGAACGCTAGACACTGTTAGCTAATGATGTCTAGGCAATAAACTCTGCACTTGGCAATGGCTTCCGCCTTGTGCTAAAGCGCAGTGCATTCATTTTAAAGCAATTCATCAGCGCAGCACCTTAAAAACGTTGCGTCAAAAGCAGGAAAATTATTATGCCTAACAAACCTGTCAACAAAGTGGTGCTTGCCTATTCCGGCGGGCTGGATACTTCCGTTATTCTGCACTGGCTGCGTGAAACTTATGGCTGCGAGATTGTCACCTTCACCGCCGATCTGGGGCAGGGTGAGGAGCTGGAGCCCGTGCGCGCCAAGGCCGAAGCTTTGGGTGTGAAAGAAATTTACATTGACGACCTGCGTGAGGAATTTGTCCGGGATTATGTGTTTCCGATGTTCCGCGCTAACACCACCTATGAAGGGAAATATCTGCTGGGCACCTCTATCGCACGCCCGCTGATTGCCAAACGCCAGATGGAAATTGCCAGGGAAACCGGGGCGGATGCCGTCTCCCACGGCGCCACGGGCAAGGGGAATGATCAGATTCGTTTTGAGCTGGGCTATTATTATTTCAAACCCTCCATCACGGTCATTGCCCCCTGGCGGGAGTGGGATCTGACCTCCCGCACCAAATTGCTTGCCTATGCCAAGGAACGTCAAATTCATGTGCCTGCCGATAAAGAGGGCGAGCCGCCTTATTCCATGGACGCCAACCTGCTGCATATTTCCTATGAGGGCAAGCAGCTGGAAGACCCATGGAAAGAGCCGGATTTTTCCATGCTGCGCATGTGCAAAACACTGGAAGAAGCGCCAGATGCAGCGGAATATGTGGAAATTGAATTCGCCAAGGGTGACGCCATTGCCATTAACGGTGAAAAACTTTCCCCTGCCAATCTGCTGGCGAAGCTGAATCAGCTGGGTGGCAAGCACGGCGTGGGTGTAATTGATATTGTGGAAAGCCGCTATGCGGGGATGAAATCTCGCGGTGTCTATGAAACGCCGGGCGGTACCCTGTTGCTGGAGGCGCACCGCGCGATGGAGTCCATCACGCTGGATCGTGAGGCCATCTTCCTTAAGGATGAGCTGATGCCCAAATATGCCAAGGCCGTTTATCAGGGCTACTGGTGGAGCCCGGAGCGCAAAGCCATGCAGGCCGCCATTGACGCCACGCAGGAAAAAGTCACCGGCAAGGTGCGCCTGAAGCTCTATAAGGGCAATGTGATGTGCGTGGGGCGCACCTCCCCGTTCAGCCTCTATTCCGAAGCGCATGTGACCTTTGAGGATGACGCCGGAGCCTATAACCAACGCGACGCCGAAGGCTTCATTAAGCTTAACGCCCTGCGGCTGATGCTGGCCAGCGACGCTTAAACCATTATTGCCCGCCTGCCCCACTTTGCTGCGATGCAGCATAAGTGTTTCAATTTATTGGATTTTTTAGCGCCATAGGTGTATAATAAGGTATGAACCTTATTCCGCCGGTGCATTTGCTTTACGATCCATTCTACCTTTCCATGGCGCTGTTTATGCCGCTGCTATTATGGATCGGATGGCCATTGCGCACGTTCCTTGCACGCCGCAAACGGATGCGTACCATGTGCGATATTATCGCGCTGGCCTCCGGCAGCCTCACCTTCGTTATTTTATGGGTTATTAGCTTCACCAGCACCGCCGCACAGGCAAACCTGCTTATTCTTACCGCCATGGGCTACGCCACTTTTGTCGTCATCATCACTTATCTTATCACCGCTCTATTGATGATTCCTTTCATGCAGCCGCAGGATGTGCCTCAGCCTTATCAACCTTCGCGCATTCGTCATCTGCTGGTGGTTGTGATAACGGCACTCATGCTGGGGTTAAGCCTGTATCATGGCCAGCTTCAGCAGCGGCTTGATCAAGCCGATAATCAGGAGATGCTGGAACATATCATTGAAGAACATTTCCTTGCCCGCCACAGTGAGCGTCTAGTTCTCGCCGCAGTAAGAAAAGCTTTTATCAGCGAAGAATGGCTGCTTAAATTTTCACAGCACCCCTCATTCTTTGTTCGCTTCATGATCATGCAACATCCCACCATTTCCTGCGATCAGGCCAAAATGCTGGCAGAGGCGGAGCCCGCCAGTTTCATGAATCAGCGCTTCATGATGAAGCAGCAGGCCACCAAAAAATGTCACGGCAACCGTGATTAGCCACAAAACCCCTTATGCTGCACTGCAACATAAGTCGCTGTATTATCAGTGTTTTTATCACATGATTTATGTTATAATCGCCAATTAGCCTTCTGTGCCAAAACTATCCCTTGCCGTGGCGGCACAGTCTGCTAAAAGGCCGCTAATCCTTTAAAACACAGGCACAGCCTGAACAAAGGGGGGAGAATGACAGCACTGCGAAGCCCAATCACACCGGATATCGTTTCCGAGCATGGTTTATCGGAAGAGGAATATCAAAAAATCCTCACCATCATGGGGCGTGAGCCTAACCTGGTGGAGCTGGGTATTTTCTCCGTGATGTGGAGTGAGCATTGCTCCTATAAATCCACCCGTAAACATATCAAAAAACTCTACACCGAAGGCGAGCAGGTTATCTGCGGCCCCGGTGAAAATGCCGGCGTGGTGGATATTGGCGACGGGCAGGCCGTTATCTTCAAAATGGAAAGCCACAATCACCCGTCTTTCATTGAACCTTATCAGGGTGCAGCCACCGGTGTGGGCGGTATTCTGCGCGATGTTTTCACCATGGGCGCACGCCCCGTGGCGTTAATGAACGCACTGCGCTTCGGCGATATTCACCATGAAAAAACACCGCATCTGATTTCCGGCGTTGTGGCCGGCATTGGCGGTTATGGAAACTGCATCGGCATCCCCACCGTTGGCGGGGAAACCAATTTTCACCCTTCCTATAACGGTAATAATCTGGTCAATGCCATGGCCGTTGGCATTGCCGACACCGATAATATTTTCTATTCCGCTGCCAGCGGTGTTGGGCGCTCCATCCTTTATGCCGGCTCCAAAACCGGACGGGACGGCATCCATGGCGCCACCATGGCCAGTGAAGAATTTTCGGAGGATTCCGAATCCAAGCGCCCAACCGTGCAGGTGGGCGATCCGTTCATGGAAAAACGCGTCATGGAAGCCTGTCTGGAATTAATGCAACAGGATGCCATTGAAGCCATTCAGGATATGGGTGCGGCCGGCCTCACCTGTTCCACGCTGGAAATGGCCGATAAAGGCGGCACCGGTGTCGAGCTGAATCTGGATTTTGTTCCTCAGCGCGAAGTTAACATGAGCGCCTATGACATCATGCTTTCCGAAAGTCAGGAGCGGATGCTTATGGTTATCAAAGAGGGCAAAGAGGATGTTGCCAAAGCCATTTTCGATAAATGGGAAGTGGATAATGCCGTCATCGGAAAAATCACCGATACCGGCCGTATGGTGCTGAAACATCAGGGTGAAATTGTCGCTGATATGCCCGTTTCTCCCTTATCGGAAGAAGCCCCCATCTATGACCGCCCGTGGAAGCCAACCCCACATGCGGAACCGGTTGCCGTTGAAACGGAAACCGATGCCCAAACCTTACTTGACCAGTTAAAGCAGCTGATTGCCAGCCCGCATCTTTGCTCACGCGCATGGATCTGGCAGCAATATGACCATCAGGTGATGAATGACACCATACAAAAGCCCGGTGGGGACGCCGCCATAGTACGTGTTCACGGCACACATAAAGGCATCGCCATTACCACCGATTGCACCCCGCGCTATTGCGTGGCCGACCCGGTTGAAGGCGGCAAACAAGCCGTGGCCGAAGCCTATCGCAACCTCATTGCCACCGGCGCTAAACCGCTGGCCGTCACCAACTGCCTGAATTTTGGTAACCCGGAAAAACCGGAAATCATGGGGCAGATTGTCGGCTGCCTGCAAGGCATGGCCGAAGCCTGTGAAACTCTGAAATTCCCGGTCGTTTCCGGCAATGCATCGCTTTATAACGAAACTAACGGTCAGGGCATCCTGCCCACACCGGCCATTGGCGGCGTTGGGTTAATTCAGAATATCAAACACGCACTCACCATGTCTTTTAAGGCGGAGGGTGAAACCATTATCCGCATTGGTGAGATGGAAGGGCATCTGGGGCGCAGCCTGTGGTTATCTGAAATTGCCGGCCGGGAAGAGGGCGAAGCGCCAACCGTTAATCTGGAAGCGGAGCAACGGCACGGAGAATTCATTCTGCACTGCATTCAACATGGCTGGATATCTGCCTGCCATGACATTTCCGATGGCGGTCAGCTTGTTGCCTTGGCCGAAATGGCCATTGCCTCCAAAGGCAGCATCGGCGCAATATTGGATGTTGCCTGTGACATTGGCCGCGCCTTCGGAGAAGATCAGGCACGTTATATCATCACCGTGCCCCATGAATATGCGGATCGTGTTCTGACCAAAGCGCCGGAATCCGGCATCAGCGCCACCGTCATCGGTGAAACGGGCAGTGATGCGCTGGTCATTGGTGATGCCAGCGTGCCGGTGGCGGAGCTTTCAATGTTACATCAGCAAACATTGCCAATGATCATGGATAGCACAGTGCAGGCACTGGCCACGGCATAACGCCACCTGATTGATTGGTTTTTGGGATCACGAACCGACGAAAATTTCTTGCTGTCGCCTTGCTTCAACCGGCAAGCTTTTCCTGATGCTCTTCCCAGAATTTTACCAGAATCGCCGTGGTTTCTTCGATGGATTTGCGCGTCACATCCACCACCTGCCATCCCTGTTTGGTGAAAAGCCGCCGCGCCTCCAACACCTCATCCTTGATCGCTTCAATATCCACATAGGATGTCTCGCGTTCCTCATTTAAAGAGAGCAGCCGGCTTTTACGAATCTGCATCAGCCGCTCCGGCATAATCACCAGCCCAACAACCAGCTTATCCTTCAGATTAAATAATGTCTCCGGCAGCGGAATGCCCTTCACATAAGGAATATTCGCCGCCCGCAAGCCGCGATGGGAAAGGTAAATGCTGGTCGGCGTTTTACTGGTGCGTGAAACCCCAACCAGTACAATATCCGCCTCGTCCAGCTCTTCCGTGTTCTGCCCGTCATCATGGGCAAGGGCAAAATCCATGGCCTCAATCCGGTTGAAATAATCCTCATCCATCTTCAGGTGACGACCCACATTGCCCTTTGGCTCCACACCGAACCAGCCGGCCATATCGCGCAGCACTCGCCGCAGCACCGCCACGCAGGGCAGCTTCATTTCCAGACATTCCTGCGTCAGAATCCGCCGCAATTCCGTATCCATCAATGTGTGCAACACCACACCCGGCTGCTGACGAATCCCTTCAATCGTCCGCTCCAGCTGCCCTTTGGTACGCACCAAAGGCCAGGTATGTTCCTGAATCGCCACATCCTGAAATTGCACGATAGCCGAGCGGAAGACGCTGTTGACCGTCTCCCCGGTGGAGTCGGAAACCAAATGCACATGTTTGGGCGCTTCCGTCATCCTGCCTGCCCTGAACTCTGCCAGTCTATCCGGCCAGCGTTAAGGCGGAATAAGCCTCCATCAGCGCGCGTGTGGTTTCGCCCACCTGATACCGCGCTTCCAGCTTCACGCTATCCACGTCACCTTCAATGCTGCCAATGGGTGTCACTTCCGCCGCCGTGCCTGTTAAAAACGCTTCCGTTGCTTTCGGCAATTCATTGGGCAGAATGGCGCGTTCCACCACCTCAATGCCCTGCTCTTTCGCCAGCGCAATCACGGTACGCCGCGTGATCCCATCCAGAAAACAATCCGGCTTGGGCGTGTGAATCACACCGTCCATCAGGAAAAACACATTCGCACCCGTGGCTTCGGCCACCTGCCCACGCCAGTCCAGCATCAGCGCGTCGCTATAGCCATCCACCACCGCCTTATTCTTCGACATGGTGCAAATCATATAAAGCCCCGCCGCCTTACTGGCAGTTGGTGCCGTGTTTGGTGCCGGACGGCGCCAGTTGGCGATGGTCAGGTTCAGGCCTTTCTGCTTGGCTTCGTCACCGAAATAAGAAGGCCACTGCCAGGCCGCAATCGCCACATGCGTGGTCGATTGATCCGTCAAAATCGCCATCTGCTCACTACCGCGCCACGCAATCGGGCGGATATAGCCATTTTCAATGCCATTGGCGCGAATCACCTCATAACAGGCCTCATCCAGCTGTTGCACGGTGAAGGGAACTTTAAAGCCCAGCAACTCGGCAGAGCGGTGCAGCCGCTCATTATGCTCGGTATTCTTGAAAATCTTCCCATTATACACCCGCACGCCTTCAAACACGCTGGAAGCATAATGCAGGCCGTGGTTCAGCACATGCACCTTGGCATCACGCCAGTCCACCAGCCGGCCATTATGCCAGATTTTACCGTCACGATCGTCAAAAGGAATCAGATTTGCCATGCCATGCTTATACTGATCCCGGGCGCTCGCGGCAAGCAGAATGGCGCAAATGCCGCGCCGGCTTTCTTCGGGTGAAAATCCTTTCCATTGCGCGCAAAGATGCGTATGACTAGACACTGTTATTAAATTAGGAGATATTCTGCCATGCGACTGACTTTGCTAAAGAACAAAGAAAATTTTGCAGAGAATAGCGGGTCTATTAGCAAAGGCTTTTCCTTGCGAAGCAACGATTTAAGCCAGCAACAAAATGTCTCCTATTTTAATAACAGTGTCTAATCGCATGAACCCGCTTGCATCCATCGGCGCCGTCATGCTTGGCTTCAGCCAAAGTCTGGGCGCTTTTCTGCTTTTTGCGCTTCACACGCTAACGGCTGGCATTCGCACGCCTTTTTACCTGCGCGCCTTTTTCAAGCAGTTGATGGAGATTGGCTATTATTCCCTGCCTGTGGTGGGCTTAACCGCCATTTTCACCGGCGCGGTGCTGGCGCTGCAAAGCTTCACCGGCTTTTCACGCAGCGGCATCGGCGCGGAGGATGCCATTGCCTCCATCGTCATTCTTTCCATCACGCGGGAGCTGGGGCCCGTGCTGGCCGGGCTGATGGTGGCCGGGCGCATCGGCGCTTCCATGGCGGCGGAGCTTGGCACCATGCGGGTGACGGAACAGATTGACGCACTCACCACCCTCTCCACCAACCCGTACCAATACCTCATCATGCCGCGCCTGCTGGCCGGCATCATCAGCTTGCCGCTGCTGGTAATCATCGCGGATATTATCGGGGTTTACGGCGGCTATCTGGTGGGCATTCACACGCTGGGCTTCAATGCCGAAAGCTATCTGCGCAGCACATGGGACGCGCTGGAGATGATGGATGTTGTCTCCGGGCTGGTCAAGGCGGCAGCCTTTGGCTGTGTCATCGCGCTGATGGGTTGCTATCACGGCTTCCATTCACGCGGCGGCGCGCAGGGCGTGGGGCAGGCCACCACCCATGCCGTGGTCTCCGCCTCCATCCTCATCCTCTGCTTCAATTACATCATCACCACCCTGTTCTTCGGCAATTAGGCACTGTTCGGGAATAAAAAACCGTCCAGCATCATATGATAATGGGCGATAAGGAAGAGGGTCTTTTCTGGTTATGCTTGACGTTTATCCGCCCGTCACGGTGCCTGCCCTTCAACCGCCAAGCACTTCCATCAGCGCCTGTTGCTCTTCCAGCGGGGCATAGAGCGTTTCCACAAACTGCTCCACCGCCTGATCGTCATAGGTCGCCATTGGTGACATGCTCTTTTCCTGCTCCGTCAGCATCAGCGCAATGGCAACCGCCACCGCCAGCAATGAGGCTGCCAGCGCCATCACACGCGGCAGAAGCGCCGCCGGCTTTGCCGGAAGTTGCGGCTGCGCAAGCGCTGCATCAATGGCGCGTTCCACTGCCGCTTTTGCCGGCTTCGGCACGTCATCCACCTGCGCCAGCGCCATCTGCATCGCATCATATTCCTGCAATACCCATTCAAATTCAGGCTCCACCATCACCTGCAATTCCACCTGCCGGCGCAGATGCTCCGGCCAGTTTTCCGGCTGCGAGCCATAGCGGTATAACGCCTCTTTAAAATCCTCAATTCTCATCATTCCCTCACTAAACCGATCATCATGTCCCATGCCGGGCTGGTTTTCAGCAATTGATGCAGCTTGCGGCGGGCGCGAATCACCAGCGACTCCGCCGCCTTAACCGAACATTCCATTGCCTGCGCCAGCTCCGCATGCGTCACCTCTTCAAAATGCACCAGCTGAAGCGCCAGTTTTTGCCGCTCCGGCAGGGCATCCATCGCGCGGCGCACCTCCTCTTCCAGCTGTTGCTGCATGGCCTGCGCATCCGGCAGCGCCTGTTGATCTTCCGGCTCCGCGCTTTGTTCCGACGACAAATTTGGCGTCTGCCGACGCAAAGCATCCAGCGCCGCATGCTGCGTCACCCGGAAAAGCCAGCTCTTCAGCTGCACATTCCGCTTCACGTCAAACCGGGCGGCATGCTGCCATAATTTCAGCAGCACCTGCTGCATCACATCTTCCGCCACCTGCTGATCCCGCACCACGCGAAACGCCACCCGAAAAATCATCGGTGCCACCCGCCGCGCCACCATTTCATAGGCCGAGTGGCTTCCCTTCTGCACCTCCAACATCAGACGCTCATCCGAAAACGCCGCAAATGACGGCGCCTCCGGATGGTTATCATTTAACATAGCGGCATGTGGCATTCGTTACATTTAACCGCAATGGTTCTTTACCGCTTCACAGGCCATTTTACGGCCTTTATCGCAGCGCTCTTTCGCGCGGGTGCAAAATTTTCCACGCTGCTCCGGGCTGGCATTCTCATACCGTTCTTTCATGCGCTCTTTAACTTCCTGCTTATGGTCTTCAAACTCTTCTTTCAGCTCGGCCTTGCGCGCTTCACGCTCCTCCGGCGGCAGGTTTTTCAGCTCTTCTTTGATGGCTTTTTTACGCTCCTTCCACTGGTCACGTTTTTCTTTCCATTCCTCATGCTTTTCATGATGCGGGCCTTCCACACCATGCTTCTCACGGCTTTGCTTCATAAATTCGTGACGTTCTTCCTTGGTCATCTCTTTGAGGGCTTCACGATTAGCTTCAACATCTTTGCGCACTTCCGGATGCATCTTCTCAAGCCGCTGTTCCATTTTTCCTTTTCGCTCTTCCCGGTTGCCATGGTCATCTGCCATAGCGGGCTGGATAAAACTCAGCGCCAGTAATGCGCTCATTGTTAGGGTCATCAGTTGTTTCATTGGGTTTCTCCTTAAATGGTTCACTCATTATACGCAGGCAATCCATGAAACCCTTCGCAGAAAATGCACATTGCACCATATTATCATCTTTTTTCTTCTTCGCCCGATGCAAAATCATTGACGGCAACCGGCACCCTGCCTTAACTGAAATCTGCAAGGAGCATCCCATGGGCAAAGCACGCTATTACGACACACGCGATTTTCTTTTCACCAGCGAGTCCGTTTCCGAAGGCCATCCGGATAAGGTGGCTGACCAGATTTCCGATGCCGCACTGGATGCCTATCTGGCCGATGACCCTTATTCCCGCGTGGCGGTGGAAACCCTTGTAACCACCAACCGCATCATACTGGCGGGAGAAATCCGCGGCAGCGACGCCGTAACCAGGCGCCTGCCGGACATTGCCCGGGAAGTGGTCAAAAAAATCGGCTACGCGCAGGAGGGTTTTCACTGGGAAACCGCTGAAATTCACAATTACGTGCATGGTCAATCCGCTGAAATTGCACAGGGTGTGGATAATGCCAATCAAGAGGAAGAGGGCGCCGGTGATCAGGGTTTGATGTTTGGCTATGCCTGCAAGGATACGGAAAGCCTGATGCCAGCCCCGCTGCATTACAGCCACAAGATTCTGCAAGATATTTTTGCCGATATTCACGCCGGAAAGCTGCCGCTTGGGCCGGATGCCAAATCACAAATCACCCTTCGTTATCAAGGCAATAAGCCTGTTAAGGCACATTCCGTGGTGGTGTCCATTCAGCACCCCGAAGGGATGAGCCAGCGCGAAGTGCGCGATCTGGTGCGCCCTTATGTCACCAATGCCCTGCCGGAAGGCTGGATGTGCCCGGAAGATGAGTTTTACGTTAACCCCACCGGAAAATTCGTCATTGGCGGGCCGGATGGTGATGTTGGCTTAACCGGGCGGAAAATCATTGTCGATACTTACGGCGGCGCTGCCCCCCATGGCGGCGGTGCTTTCTCCGGGAAAGACCCCAGCAAGGTGGATCGTTCTGCGGCGTATGCTGCGCGATATCTGGCAAAGAACGTCGTGGCTGCCGGGTTGGCGGATGCCTGCACCATTCAGCTGGCTTACGCTATTGGCGTGGCCAAGCCGCTGGCACTTTATGTGAACACGCATGATACGAGCAGTGTCCGTGAAGATGAAATTTCCGAGCGTCTGCAAGCCGTCATGAAACTCACCCCGTGGGGGCTGCGCCACCATCTTGGTCTGCATAAGCCGATCTACCTTCCCACCGCCGCTTATGGCCATTTTGGCCGCACACCCGGCGCAGACGGCACCTTCCCGTGGGAAAAAACCGACTTGGCCGATAAGCTCCTATAACCCCGCCGCGCGCTTAATAAACCCGTGTTTCAGAAGCGTCAGCCCTTGCACGGCGGCCATGCCCGTGCGCCGCGCCGCGCTCACCACGGGATGACGCACGCCATAAAGCGCATTTAATCCATGCGTGGCCGCAATCATGGCGCGGTTTTGGCTGCGCCGCTGCGTTTGATAACGCTTCAGCATCTCCGCGCTGCCAATATCCAGCCCAACCGCCAACTGCTCAGCAATCAACGCATCAAGCCCTGCCACATCCTGCAAACCAAGATTCAGCCCCTGCCCGGCAATCGGATGAATGCCATGCGCGGCATCCGCAATCAGGCAAACCTGCCCGCGCGCATATTCATCCACCACCTGCAATGACAGCGGATAGCAGCTTCGATTCGCCGCCAGCTCTAACCCGCCAAGCCAGCCGGCGCAGCTTTCTTCCAGCACCGCCAGCATCAATGCTTCATCCATCGCCATCAAGACGTTGGCCGCCTTTGTTGGCCGCGTCCATACGATCGAAGAAATATGTCCGTTATCCTTACCCTGCCCCACCATCGGCAATGTGGCCAATGGGCCATGGGGTGTAAAAATTTCTGCCGCCACATTGCCATGTGGCTGGGCGTGCCTCACCGGAAATGTCAGGGCAGATTGCCGGTAATCCACATCATGCGTTGCAATGCCAAGCAACGCACGCGTGCGTGACCCCCTTCCATCCGCACCCACCACCAGCCGCGCAGAAACCGGTTGCGCCGCGCCATCCGCCAGCCGCGTCAGCGTTAACATCACCTGCCCATCATGCTGCACCAGCGCTTCTAAACCTGCCGGGGGCAGCACTGTAATGCGTTTTTCTGCCAGCACCTGCTGCTGTAACACCTGCCTGAAATGCCGGTTTTCAATGATATACCCCATCGCCAGGCCGGCATCACGCACTGCCGGCACTTCACGGCTGATAAAATCAATCACCTGTGGTGCATGGTTATCCGTAATGCGTATCTGCTCAATCGGCGCGGCATACGCCGCCAAATGACTCCAAACACCAAGCTGACGATAAAGCGCCACGGAAGAAATATTCAGCGCCGTCGTGCGCCCGTCGAAGGTCGGCAATGCCATTTTTTCAAGCTTCACGCGATCCACCAACGCCACAGACAGCCCACGCGCAGCGGCGGCCAGCGCCATTGTCAGGCCGGATAGCCCCGCACCCACAACGGCTAAATCATAACTGGTTTTGGTTTGGTTCGCTGCCATCATTCACCCATAAAGCGCGGCTGGCTCTCTGTTAAGCGCTTTCTTTGCCCCAGCGCCGATGCACCCAGAACCATTGCTCCGGATGTTCTTCAATCCAGGCTTCTAACTGGGTGTGAATCTTCTGCATCAGCACCTCACTGCTTTCTTCCGCCACATCCATTGGTGGCAGAATTTCCACGGTAAACCGGCAGGTTTTTTCACGCACCACCCGCGCCATCACAATCTGCGCATCGGCGCGGCGTGCCATATCAATAAAGGCCACGGAAGTGGGTGCTTTATGCCCAAAAAATGGAATTTTTTCTCCATTATTCATTTTTTGATCCACCAACAGGCCAATCGGCTGATTCGCTTTAAGCGTGGCTATCATTGCACGGCTTGCCTGCGCCTTTGGCAACATGCCCGCCAATCTTCGCCCACGAATAAACTGAATCATCCGCTCCACATAAGGGTTATTCGCAGGGCGATACACAAGCGTTAACGGCATATCAAGCATCCAGGCCGCTTGCGGAGCCAACTCCCAATTACCCAAATGGGCGGAAATTAATATCACCGGCTTGCCCTGCTGTGCTGCCAGATATTCTCCCCCCTGCACCGTTACATGGCGCTCAAATCTTTCCGCATTAAGCCGATGAATATGGACAAATTCTCCTGCTACACGCCCTAAATTCCGCCACATTTCATGTGCAATCTGCGCGTGCTCCGCTTGCCTTTGCGGCAGCGCCAATTGTAAATTTTTCAGCGCCACCTGATGCGCTTTCAGCCCAGGGCCAACCCACTGCGCCACTTTTCCTCCTACATATCCGGAAAGCCGCATACCTAACAGGCGGAATATCCCCCAGAACAGAAAAAACACGGCTGCCTCAGAGAGATAGCGCATCCGGCGCATCAGCTTCCCTCCCCAGCGTGACGGAGGGAAATGCCCGCCTTTTCACAGAGATATTCCAGCGCCGGAGCGGCAATCACCGTTTCAATTTTCAGCACGGAAACCACCTCCTGCCACGCTTTAGGCAACCGCACCAGATCCTTCTCCGTGGTGATCAGCGCCGCTTCATGCTCCTCCGCCAGCAATTTCAGACCCGCCAAATCCTTCTCCGAATAAGGATGGTGATCAGCATAAATCTCAAATGCTTTCACAGTCAGCCCCTGTTGCTGAAGACTATGCTCAAACTTTTCCGGCACGCCGATCCCACAAAAAGCGACATAGGCACGATCCTTTGGCGGCACGGGTGGCACCACCTGCACCGGCGCTTCCACCAGCGGCAAAAGTTCCTCCAGCCGCTTACGCAGTGCGGGCGCACGCTGGCCGGTCATCACCACAACAAAGGCCTCACACTGCTCCGGCAGCATCGCATAATCCAACCGATCCCGCAGCGGCCCACAAGGCAGCATCATACCATTGCCCAACCCCTGAAAACCATCCACCACAATCAGGGTCAAATCCTTATAAATCTCCGGGCGGTGCATCCCGTCATCCATCAGAATAATCTCCGCACCTTCTTTCTCGGCCAGCCGGCAGCACGCCACGCGATCCGCGCCAACAACACATAAGGCAACCTCCGCCAGCAGCAATGCCTCATCACCCACCATCGTTACGTCATGCTGCGATGGATTCACCAGCACCGGAACATCACTTTCCTTGCCGCCATAGCCGCGTAAAACGCATGCCGTTTTCATACCATGCGCGTTGAAAAACTTAGCTAATGTTAAGACCACGGGTGTCTTTCCTGCGCCGCCAACCACCGGGTTTCCAACACAAATCAGTGGCACCGAAGCACGATAAACAGGCCGCCGCCGCGCCCGTAAAAGCTGCCACCTTCGCACCGCAAAATAAATCAGGGCAAAGGGCAATAAACAGTCACTTCGCCAGCCAGACCTGCGCCAGAAGGCCGGTGCTTTCTTAAAAAAAGAACCCCAACTCATTTCTTATCACGCCTGATTGGCTCTGCTTAACGGTTTAAGATAGGGACGAATATACTCCATATAGCGCCCCAGCACGCCGGTTTTTGTTGCCATCAAATCCGCTGCGGCGGAAGCCATTTTCTGGCAGCGCTCATGATCCTGCAGCAATTCGGCCACTTTTAACGCCAACCCGTCAGCATCTGTAACACGCACAACCGCCTGATGCTGCAATAATTCATCATAGGAAGCGGCAAAATTCTCAGTGTAAGGCCCGGTCAACAAGGCACATTCCAACCGCGCCGGCTCCAATGGGTTTTGCCCGCCATGCTTCACCAGCGAACCGCCCATAAAGACAATGCTGCTCAAACGATAAAAAATACCCAGTTCACCAATCGTATCGGCAACATAAATCGCCGTGTCCTTAGCCATATCCTCTGAGGCACTGCGCAGCTGTGCTTTTTGACCGGCCTGCTCCGCCAGCTTTACCACCTCTTTTCCACGCTCCGGATGACGCGGAATAATCATCGTCAGCAGATCGGGATATTGTTTTAACAATGCCTGATGCGCTTTAATAATCAGCTCTTCTTCCCCGGGATGAGTGGAGGCCGCCACCCACAGCATGCGGTCCCCTATAGCCGGCAATAACGTACCGATCTGTTTTGGGTCAGCCGGCAATGGCGGCGCATCCAGCTTCAAATTACCCGCATCAATAGGTTTCTGCGCTCCTAAAAATGCCAGCCGCTCACGATCCTGCTCAGATTGCGCCAATGACAGCGTAAAACAACCCAGCATCCGCCGGGCAATTTTATTATAACGCTGCCATTTTTGATAGGAGGCCAAAGACATCCGCGCATTAACCTGAATCAACGTGCAGCCCGTATGGTGCGTTTCTATCACCAGATTCGGCCATAGCTCAGATTCCACCCATAGCGCCAGATTTGGCCGCCAATGCTCCAGAAAGCGACGCACCGTCACCACCTTATCCACCGGCACATATTGATGCATTGCCCGCTTTGGCAGACGCGCTTTGACCACTTTGGCAGAAGTCACCGTGCCTGTTGTAATCAGCAAATGAATGTCCGGATAGCTATCGAGTAATTTTTCGATGAGGGGAAAAACGGCCATCGTCTCTCCCACGCTGGCAGCATGCACCCACACCAAAGACCCTGACGGGCGCGGATAACCCGCATGACCAAGCCGCTCCGGAAAGCGCGTTGCATCTTCTTTTCCCTGCCGCACCCGCCAGCGTAAATAAAGATCAATCAACGGGCTGAAGAGGCGTGAGAATGTCCGATAAAGTGCCAGTTCCATTACCGCAAAATAGCCTCTCATTTTGACTCGTGCAACGCGGCATCTGCACATTGCTGTAAATGGCTTAATCTTGATTCTAAACGAGCCACATCCAGCGGGTTCAGCGGCTCTCCCACCATCATCACCACTCTGGCAAAAGGCAAAGGCAGCATAAAACGATCCCAACTCTGAACAAGACGACAAGGGCTGACGCTCATGGAAATTGGCAGAATCGGCACCTGCGCTTTTTCCGCTAAAAGCATCACACCTTTCTGCATCTTTTCACGCGGGCCACGCGGGCCATCCGGCGTAATCGCAATATTATTACAGGCTTTGAGTTCTGCCAGCGCCGCTTTAGCCGCCACCGCACCGCCGCGGTTCTTATAGCCTTTACCGTTACCGGCCGGGCGATTGCTGGAACCATCAATCACTCCCATCCCAAGCCATCGACATACGCGGGCAATCAGTCGCCCGTCACCATGACGTGAAATTACACCGGAACAGTGTATATTTTTATGGCTGCAGCGTTTAGCATAGCGCAGGAAAAAGGGCGCGTAGGCCAGCCTTCCGTGCCAGATCGCAACAATCACAGGGCGCTCCATTTTCACCAGACGTAGTAAATATTCCGCACCAACCCACTGCACACGCGATGTGGCATAACAAAAACGCAGATAACCATAAATACATGCGGATAATAGCCAGCTCATCATGCTCTAGCTATGCGGGAGCAGCACGCTCATCGCAACTTTTTTTACATCCATGGGATAAAAAACTTTCGCCAATGCCGCACCCCGTGCCACACAACTTTCCCGCCATCCGGGCAAATAAAAAGGGCACTGGCTTTCACCAGCGCCCTTTTTATCAGGTTGCGGCCTAATTAATTAGAATGACAGAGTTGAACCAACCAGAACAACTGTACCATCATTGTCTGAAGCAGTACCAGGAGCATCAAGCTCGAAGAAGTTTGCTTCAATGTAAGGTGTCAGGCCAGGAGCCAGTGCATAGTCAGCACCAACGGAGATAACCTGAGATTCATTTTCACCGGCAGCGCCAAGGTCAACATTACCGTTCAGGTATGTGACGGAAAGGCCAACATTGCCAGCGTCATAAGCAGCACCCAATGTGAAGTAATCGGCTTCAATGTTTGAACCGGTTGCATAACCGCTTTCACCGTGATCACCCCAGGAACCAGCAACGCTGAAACCTTCGAAGGTCAGAGCAAGGCCAAGTTCGTAAGCGGAAAGATCTTCCGTGCCGGCAGTTTCGGAATCACCGAACTCACCATTTACGGATGCCATCACGCCAACATTTTCGAACTCACCATTGAAGCTCAAACCAGCGCTGATAACATTTTCGAAGTCACCGTTATTTTCACCGGTAAAGCCAGCAGCCGTACCGCCGTCACCCTGGTCAGGCGTGTAAGAAACACCAGCCTGGAAGCCATTGAAACGAGGCGTGAAATATGTAATTTTTGATGCATCTTCGCTCACACCACGTGCCGCTGCAACCGGAAGGTCAGGCAGGAAGGCAAAGCCAGCTGTGCTTGTTGCATAAAGATACCAATCACCGTCAATACCACCGGTTGCCACAGCAATGCTGTCAGCACCAACGGAAAGTGCATCCGCAGCGGCAGTGTTGTTACCCAGCTCAAAACGACCGGCGTCGGTTTCAAGGAAGATGAATGTTTTGTCAGCATTCTGACCTTCGCCACGCGCATCGGCGGAAACATCCGCTTCCAGCTCAATCACAGCACCATAAACCAGACCATTGTCAGATTTACCTTCCACATTCACGTGGATTTCGGTGTCATTAGCGAATTTAACGTTACGCACGCCAGCATCAAGATCCTGATCAACGCTGCTTGCCTGAAAATCAATTTCACCACCAACTTTCACACTAAGCGGCGATGCCTGTACAGAAGCAGCCAGTGCAAATGCACCCAGCGCCGTTGTACCTAATAAAAACTTTTTCATAACTTTTCTTCCCAAGTTTATAAGTTGCTACTCTCATTGCGTCATTGCAATAACCTGCATTTAAACCCCATCCGCCCACACGGGTAAAGGAACTAAGGGCATTTTTGTCCCAACATTCCCGATTGACGGCTCAATTGTTGCTTTAACGTCACAAATCCTTCATTGCCATAGCATTTGCCGCACCAAAATGCTAAGTCACAGCATGCTTATTTCACCCATCCATGGCTGGCATGAAGTTCAGGAGCGCCTGAATAAAGCCGCTGAAATCTATCATTTAACGCACGGGCGCACCTCTTCCCTGATTGCTGTCAGCAAAACCCATTCGGCGGAAAAAATTATCCCCTTGCTGCAGGCAGGGCAGCGACATTTCGGAGAAAATAAACTACAGGAGGCGCAGGCAAAATGGCCGGCTCTCAAAGCGCAATTTTCTGAGGTTATTCTGCATCTTATCGGCACCCTTCAAACTAATAAAGCCGCCGATGCCGTAGCGTTATTTGATATGATCCACACGCTGGATCGTGAAAAACTGGCGCGCGCCCTGCACAAAGAAATGGAAAAGCAGCAGCGTCACCTGCCCTTATTAATACAAATCAACACCGGAGAGGAGGTGCAAAAATCCGGCATCCCTCCCGGCGAAGCGCTTGATTTTACACGCTTCTGCATCTCAGAACTGTCGCTTCCCGTTCGGGGTTTCATGTGCATTCCTCCGGCGGATGAGGAACCGGCTCCCCATTTCATGCTTCTCAAAACTCTGGCACAAAAGGCCGGCCCCTTCATGAACCTTCCGGCGCATCAACCCCGCCCCCTTCTCTCCATGGGCATGAGCAATGATTTTGAGCTGGCCGCCGCCATGGGTGCGGATTTTGTGCGCGTGGGCAGCGCCATTTTCGGTGAACGTCGTGTGCCCCAAACCACCAACGCTGCAATGCCATGCTAACACGCCAATTTCTGGAATCCTTCTATCACAGCCCGCTTGGCCTGCTTTATCAGCGGCATATCCGCCAGATATTGCGCCGGATGTTGCCGGAATTAATGCAAAAAACCGGTGGAACCCCGCCACAAATCGCCTGCCTTGGCCACGGCACTCCTTTATTCCACAACCTGCCTCGAGCCAATCTTGTATCCTGCATCACTATCTGCCCGGAATGGCTTTCTCCGGTCACATGGCCGCAAAAAACGGAAACAAAACACGCGCCGCACCCGGCAAACCAAACCGCACAGGCAGATCTGCTCCATCTGCCCTTTGCCGATGACAGCATGGATTACCTGATTCTCAATCACAGCCTTGAATTTTGCGGCCACCCGCATCAGCTGCTGCGGGAATGCTGGCGGGTTTTAGCGCCGGAGGGAAGGCTGATTCTGATTACTCCGCACCGCCACAGCCTCTGGGCGCGGGCGGAGCATACCCCCCTCGGCCATGGCCATCCTTACAGCCGGCGGCAGGTTCAACAGCTTCTGAAAGAGCAGCTTTTTCAGATTGATGAGCTTCACATGGCCATGTTGATGCCGCCTTTCAGGCGCCGCCTTTGGATGCGGCTTTATGCCGTGATCCGCCGCGCCGTTCGTGGCTTACACAGCCTCATGCCGCTGCAATGGGGCGGCGTGGTGATGCTGCGTGCTTCTAAACATCTTTATCAGCCGGTCACCGGCACACCGGCACACAAACTGGCCGCGAAGAAGGCCCCGAATCTGGCCAAAAACCACTCCCCCCGAAAGGAGAAAGTGGTTTCAATACCAACCGGCTGAACGGCTTCAATAACATTGTCTAAAAACGGTAAGCCACCCCAACGCCAACAACCCACGGATCAATATCCACATCTGCAGCAATGGTCGTGCCACCGGTATAGAGTGTTGCGTCAGTATTGATCATCACCTTCTTCACATCAAAATTCACCGCCCAGTTATCACTCAGGCCATAGTCAAAACCGGCCTGCAGCGCATAGCCGAAGCTGCTGTCATAATCGATCCTATCCATCGCACCCGGGTCGGCATTGTAAAAATGCGTGTAATTCACCCCCGCACCCACATAAGGACGGAACGTCTTGCTGTCTGGCGTAAAGTGATATTGCAGCGTCAATGTTGGCGGCAACAGCCACACATCACCCAGATCCACATTGCCAAGGCTGGTATTAATCGCTGTCACGTCATGCGGCGTGGTTGCCAGAATCAGCTCCGCGGCCACATGCCTGGTGAAGAAATAGGTAAAATCCAGCTCCGGCACCACCTGATCGTCAATATCCACATCGCCGCCAATCAGGCTCACCGCCGCCCCTTCATCCGGCAGCACGCCAATGGCGCGGGCGCGCACAATCCAGCGATCCTTATCGCCAAGGTCAAACAGCCCCTCGGAACGGAACCCGGCCGCATTTGCCGCCGGCGGCATTCCCAACAAAGCAGCGGCACAAACACCCAGTGTGGTTGTTGCTAACAGCATTTTTTTCATGAAACTTCTCCTATGCGTTCATCAATGATGCATAGAAAATACCACCCCAACCCAAGCCCGCCATGACTTTGGTCAAGGATGCGTGAAACAAACCCGCAAATGTTAAACACTGTTAGCTAACGCTGAAAAGCATCCCCCGGCGGTTGATACGCCAGATCCGGTAGCGCCGTGCGCTTCGAACTCACCATCATTCTATCATATTGCTCTTTATGGTGTGCCTTAAACAAACTCATCACGTCCCAGTCCGAAAGATTCGCGCTCATATACCGCGCCACATGTAAAATAGCCTTTTTCTCTTTCTCCGGCTGGGAAAGTTCTCCATCTTTCATAATCTCCTGAAGAGCTTTATCCCAGTCCTGCGGCATTTTAATTTCAGGGACAAAAAAGCCTCCATATGTTTTTTCCACATCATCAGGTGCTTCATTTGTAAACGGAATGGTCATCTGCGTTTGCGTTTTCGGTAGAAAATCCTGAAAAACAACTCTGAATATCGCTTTCACATCCAGATGGTTTTCCGTAATTTTTGGATAAACATCATGCTTGAAAAAGCTTGCCACGTCATTCACCATCGTGCTTAGAAGGCCATCACTGAACGCCACCATATTTTTATCCAGATCTCGGATATGTTCAGCTTTATTTATCCTAAATGCATTTTCTTCTAAATTTTCCTCTGTCTGCATCACCACATCATCAATCAGCTTATTTTCTAATTTTGCTGAAAATTGCTTGATAAAATGTTCCACACGTATCTGGGAAACCTTCACATTTCCTTTTTCAGGTTCGGTAATGCGATATTGATCTTTATTCCCTGCATCATTTCTTTTTGCAAAAAAACTTTTAAGATCGCCCTTCAGCTCTTCATAACTCTCTTTGGCCAGAGGGAATCTCTCCATCAGACCATCAAAAAATTCTTTCATCTCACCTGTGTCATAATCCGGGCTGCGTAACATCAGTTTCAACACATCGGCAATATCCGTCACGGTAAAGGCAACCCAATCAGAAATTGCAGCAACCTGCCCCTCAATGTGATTACATTTATCCAGATGCAGGTTATATTTTTCATCAATTTCCAGGATAAAATCCGGCAATTTATCCTTGTTCCTCACATAATGGGTTTCCTCCGTCAACCCGCTCAAGAATTTTTGAACATAGCGCTTCACGGCACCTTCCACCACGGCCACCGTTGGCTCCATACCTGCAGGAGAATCCTTTGTATTCAGCAAATTGCATACAATATCCAGCCCGGCATGGTCATGATCAAACTTCACGCCATGTTTCTCCAAAAGCTCATTCACCACTTCTTCACCTTCATGCGAAAAAGGCAAATGCCCAATATCATGCTGCGCGGCAATTGCCTTAGTCAGATGGATGCTTTCCTGCGACAAGCCAAGCCTGCGGGCAATTTTTTCACTCACACGAATCACCTCTTCCGTGTGCGACCCCCGGCTTTCAAAGAATGTGGAATGTGAGGGCGCAATCTGAAAAAAGTTTGTAAGATTCTTATAGGGCGCTGAGCGCTGAATCGCCTTCAGATCGTCTTCAAAAAGGCTGGTTTGTGGGTTTCTCTGAAATGCGGATTGCCTGGAAGAAACACGTTGACAGCCATGCGCCTGATCATCTTCAGAACGAAGTTCGTAGCTTAATAGTAAGCTATAGTATTTTCTAATTTGGTGTTCAGCAGCCTCTACCACATCGTCCCCCTCCCCCAGTCTGACAAAGAAACATTAACATGACGTTAACAGATTGGCCAACACTCGCAGAAAAGGCCATGGCGATTGCATTTGGGTTACTTTTGGTATTTTTGTTCGGTGTATTTTTCTTCAGGTCATTGATGTTTCTGAAGATTTGATTGTTTTATGCGTACTCTGATGGGTTTTTAACCTATTGTTATGGA
>JAUIEX010000013.1 GCA_030429725.1 Alphaproteobacteria bacterium | reverse complement strand
CAGGTGGGTATATATTACCGTCTTTGACATGATCTAATCCTTTGTTGAAATTGCTAAGTTCCAACAAAAACCTAAATCATCACCTGTTCCACTTCATCTGAAAATTGGGGGCGAAGGTGCGCAGCCCTTTTTTAAGTGCCAGTGCAATATCCTTTGGCTCTTTTTGGGTTTGCCCAAAGGAAACACGGGCACCCACTTGGTCTTCTGTAAGCCCGTTTTCCAGCAGCAGCTTCAGCTCGCTATAGGTAGCAATCTCAAAGGACGCCCCTTGTTTAATAAGCTTTTCAAGAATCAGCGGGTCTGCATGGGCTTTGACGGCAAAATGCGTATTGCTTGTACTATCAATCTTCTCTGACGCTTCTTCAACTTTGGAAGAGAAATTTGTATAATTCTTCCCGACCACATCATGATTTGTCACCCGATAAGCATGCTTGGATAATTGATCCAGCAGCTTGTTCTTATCTAACCTATCCGCCCAATCCAGATTATTAAGTATTGGATGATCTTTTAACGGTGCTTTATTTGTTTCTAATTCTGGCATCTTTCTTCCCCACTTAATAACCCTTTCACCTTGATGATAAGATGTAATTGATAAAGAAAGGTTAATAGCTGGAGGCAATAATACCGCACGCCCATTATAGAAAGAGGGAGGTTGGTGCTCATTGACACACACCTGATCCGGCAATTTCGGGAAATAATCTTCAGCGTATAGGTAAGTGGCCTGGTGCCGGGCTTCACCTCTGCCGTCACCGGCGGTTGATAGCGTTCCTTTTCCGGCTGCTTAGGCTGTGATTGCTTTTCATGGCTTTTGATTTCCCGGAGATAATCACTGTATCCGGCGTACCATTTGCGCCGTCTATATTGACGCGGAATTTTAGCCGGCGGCCACTGTTTCGCATGGGCGCCAATGGCGGCGTAAGGAATAAAATACCCGATAGGTCAGATAGTTGACCGGTGGTTTATGTGTAAAAAAAGTTACTTGCTTTTTCCTGCAAAGTCCGTATTAAGCAGGCGGGGACCAGTGGGCACGTTCTACGAGGCAATGGTGATTTTGTGGCTGCTTGCCACCTAATTATCAGGAGAATTGCTATGCATAGCCAATTACAATCAATTGACTCACTTGCCGAAACATCCTTATTGCACCAGCCGCAATTTGTGCTGCGTCCGCATACGCTGAAACGCAGCGCGGAGTATCTTCAGGATGTCTTTCAGGGCACGCATCTTTTTGCGGTGAAAACCAACCCATCGGAAACGGTGCTGCAATTGCTGTATGATCAGGGTATTTCCAGCTTTGATGTGGCCTCTTTGGAAGAGGTGAAGCTGGTGCGCCGGTTATTTTCTGATGTCACGCTTTATTTTATGCATCCGGTGAAGCCGCGCTATGCCATCCGGCAGGCTTACCATGAGTTTGGTGTTCGGCATTTCTCACTGGACAGCGAAGCGGAGCTTGTGAAGATTCTTGAAGAAACGGATCATGCCACAGATCTGAACCTTCATGTGCGTTTGTCTATTCCGAACAACTTTGCCGAGCTGGCGCTGGCCGAAAAATTTGGCGTGAATTTGCAGGATGCCCCGGCGCTGATTAAACAAGTGGCGCAGGCGGCGATGAAAGTTGGCGTGAGCTTTCATGTGGGTTCGCAATGCATGCACCCCGATGCCTACCGGATTGCGATGCGGATGGCGTCTCAGGTGGTGCGGCAGGCGGATGTGATGCTGGATTATTTTAATGTTGGCGGCGGTTTTCCATCCGTGTATCCGGGGATGATTCCACCGGATCTGCAATCTTATTTTGATGCAATCCATCAGGAATTTGCCAATATCCCGAACCATGAATCCATGCAGCTTCTGGCAGAGCCGGGACGGGCGATGGTGGCGGAATCCATGTCGCTGATCGTGCGGGTGGAAATGCGCAAAGGGGATTATCTTTACATTAACGATGGCACCTATGGCAGCTTGTTTGATGCCGGCACGCCGAAATTTATTTTCCCAATGAAGTTGCTCTGCAAGGAAGAGGTCTATTCAACGGATCTGCGGCCATTTAGTTTTTATGGCCCAACCTGTGACTCACTGGATCATATGGAGGGGCCGTTCTATCTGCCAAGTGACGTGGCGGAAGGCGATTATATTGAAATTGGCCAGATGGGTGCATATGCGCGGTCACTGGCAACGGCTTTTAACGGCTTTCAGTGCGCGGATGAATTGATCCATGTTTCCGACGAACCGCTGATGACCATGTATGGTGACAATAAGGCGCACTCCGCGCATGAAAAACTAGAAATTATTGCCGCCTGATAACCGGCGCATTCAACAAGAAAGGAACATCCCATGAACCAGCCACAGAAAAAACCTGCCCTCAGCTCTAAAGCCGCATTACTGCACACGGAAGTGGAGCATATAGACATCACGTCCTTTGATGCGCGTCCGATCATTGACGGCATGGACAAAATGTCTTTCACCTCACGCGATCTGGCACGCGCAACCGAGATTTACAACATGATGCTGAAGGACAAGAATTGTTCGGTGATTCTGACCCTTGCCGGGTCTACATCCGCCGGCGGATGCATGAAGCTTTATGCCGATATGGTGAAATATAATATGGTGGATGCCATTGTGGCCACCGGCGCTTCCATTGTGGATATGGATTTCTTTGAAGCGCTGGGCTTCAAACATTATCAGGGCAGTGCGCATGGTCAGGATGATATGCAATTGCGCGATCTCTATATTGACCGGATTTATGACACCTATATTGACGAAGAGGAATTGCAGGCCTGCGATCACACGCTCTATGAAATTGCCAATAGCCTGGAGGCGCGGCCTTATAGTTCCCGCGAGTTCATTTATGAAATGGGCAAATGGCTTGCCGCCGGCAATGCCAAAAAAGAGGAATCACTGATCCAGCTTGCTTATGAAAAGAACGTGCCGATTTTCTGCCCGGCCTTTACGGATTCTTCCGCCGGTTTTGGGCTGGTGAAGCATCAGGTGGATAACCCGGAAAAACATATGACGATTGATTCTATCCGTGATTTCCGGGAGCTGACGGATATTAAAATTAAGGCGGGAACCACCGGCCTGCTGATGATTGGCGGCGGCGTGCCGAAAAACTTTGTGCAGGATACGGTGGTGTGCGCCGAAGTGCTGGGCAAGGAAGTGGACATGCATAAATATGCGGTGCAGATCACGGTGGCGGACGTGCGTGACGGGGCATGTTCCAGCTCTACACTGAAAGAAGCATGTTCATGGGGAAAGGTGGATACCGCTTATGAGCAAATGGTGTTTGCCGAGGCAGGCTCCGTTATGCCACTGCTTGCCAGTGACGCCTACCATCGCGGCTACTGGAAAGAGCGAACTGCACGCCAGTTCAGCCAAATCTTCTCTCAGTAGGTCTGCCATGCTCACCATACGGACGGAAGTGAAAATGAGCCACATTCACGGGCTGGAAGTCTTCTCCTGCCAGAAGGTTGCAGCCGGTGCGTTGATCTGGCAGTTGAATGCACCATTTGATATTAAGATTTCAGAGAAAGATATTCCGCACCTGCCGGAAGCGGTACGTGATTTTCTGACAATTTACGGCTATCTGGATAAGGAATTGCCGGGCGTAATGATTTTAGAAAGTGATAATGGCCGGTTTATGAACCACTCGGATGTGCCGAATGTCACCTATCCTCCAACGCAATTTGGCTACGCCCTGCGTGATATTGATGCCGGGGAAGAGCTGACCTGTAACTACCATGAATTTAGCCGTAAGCCTTATGCTTTTGCTAGTCATCATGCCATAGAGGTGAAGTGATAACCGTGGAATGCTATCCACCCGAAAATGGCTTTCTTGGCCTGAAGGAAGAAGATGCCGTTTCGTATGAAGATGCGAAGGCGGTGATTATTCCTTTTGGGCTGGAAGCTTCGGTCAGCTATGGCGGCGGCACACATGCCGGACCGCAGGCGATGATCGCCGCCAGCCATGAGGTAGAGCTGTTTGACGAAGCGTTGTGGCATGAGCCCTATCGGAAGATTGGCATTGTCACACTGGAAGAACCGGCCATTGCCAAAGGGCAGAAACAGGCGCTGGCACAGCTGGAAGGCATTGTGCGTCAGGTGCTGGCGGATGGTAAATTTCCTTTCACCTTCGGCGGGGAACATGCCATCACGGCGGGGAGCATTCGCCCGTTTGCCGCGCAATATCCTGATCTGGCAATTCTGCATTTTGATGCCCATGCTGATTTGCGTGATGGCTATGAGGGCGAGCATTACAGCCATGCCAGCGCATTGCGCCGCTGCCTGGATGATGATGCGGTGGCCAATCGTGGTGCGCATATAGAGCTGGTTTCCTGTGGCATTCGCAATATCTCAGCTGAAGAAATTCCCTTCCTGGAAGCCAACCGGAACCGCATCCATATCTATTGGGGCAAGGACAGAAAGCGCTGGGATGTGGCGGAGATCGTTTCCCATTTGAAGGGGCGGCCGGTTTATCTGACCTTTGATGTGGACGGGCTTGACGGCAGCCTGATGCCGGCCACCGGCACGCCGGAGCCGGGCGGAATGTTCTGGGACGAGGTGATTGAGATCATTTCCGAGGCAGCAAAAATAAGCACTATTGTGGGTGCGGATATCAATGAGCTTGCCCCCATTGAGGGCTGGCATGCCTGTGATTTTCTGGCCGCTAAATTAGCGTATAAAATTTTGGGCATGGCCTTCCGTTAGAAGGAAATCTGCCTGTTGATGTCCGGCCTGTTCATTTCCCACATGATGTGGTGTAATGCGCAGATATGCAAATGTTATGCCGAGTTTTTTTGATGGTAATCTGTTGCACGGCACTGCCGGTGCTGGCACGTCCCGTTTCCTATCCCGGAGGCTGGACGGTGATGCAGATGAACGATATGGACGCCAACGCGCTTCATCTTCATTACTCACCCAGCGCGAAATATTCGCTTGGGTATAAGGCGGAATATTGGCGGGAAGAGGATTGGCAGTTTCACGGTGTGCAGCTGAATTATCTGGCAAAACGCTGGAATGCACTGGCATCACAGGCCAATTTTTATCTCAAAAGCGGTGCGGGTCTGGCTTACAGTGATTATCAGGCCTTTGACGGAAAAACCGAGCTGGCGGCCTTCACGGGGTTGGCGCTGGATTGGGAAGATCGCCGCTTCTTTGCCAGCTATGAAAATCGCGCTTATGATGCGGGGGATATTGCAACATTCTTTACGCAAAAAGCGCGGGTTGGCATCGCGCCATATGTGGGTGATTACGGAGATTTACACACATGGCTGATGCTGCAGCTTGACCATAATCCGGAGGCGGAGGATCATTTTACGGTGACGCCGCTTGTTCGTTTCTTCAAGGGTGAATATCTTGCGGAAGCCGGAATGAATGAGAATGGGGATGTGCTATTCAACTGGGTAATCAGACTTTAAGGAGAAGATTCATGAAAATTTTAACAGTCATGGCAGCATTTTTTGCCCTGCTATGTTTCACGCCGGCCTTTGCAGCCGATAAGGGTCATGACCATTCCGGTGATGACGGTCAGCCGGTAACGCAGGAAACTGCTTCCGGCATTGCGGGCGCAGCGTGCGCGGATGTTGTGAAGGTAACGGTTAACGGGATGGTGTGCGATTTCTGCGCCCGTGCCCTGGAAAAAGTTTTTGGCAAGCGGGGGGAAGTCTCCGCCATTGAGGTGGATCTGGATCACAGTTTGGTGAGCATTGCCATGAAGCCGGGCACGATGATGGATGATGCGCTGCTGACCAGGCTTATTACCGATTCCGGTTACGATGTGGGGCAGATTGAGAAAGGCTGCTAAGTGACAAAAAAGACAGAGAATTTCGGCATGCGGCAAACCCTGATGCCGATTCTTAGCCTGTTTACCTCCATTGGGACGCTGCTCTGCTGCGCTCTGCCGGCCTTATTGGTGACGCTGGGCGCCGGCGCGGCGCTGGCCGGGCTGGTGAGTGCTGCGCCGTGGCTGGTGGCATTGTCGAAATATAAGGCGTGGACGTTCGGCATCTCCGCTGGAATGATTTTGCTGGCCGGCTGGATGCGCTGGCGGGCGCGCAACGCCCCATGCCCAATTGATCCAAAACAGGCGAAAGCCTGCACCTCCTTACGCCGGGTAAGTGGCTGGGTTTATTGGGGATCGGTTTTGATTTGGTGTGTTGGTTTCTTTTTTGCCTTCATCGCCGTGCATCTCTTTTATTAGAGCGTAACCTGGGTTCTGTTGAAGAAAATACTCAGAACTATTCATGGCCTGAAGGCATCAAGTTTAACCTGGGTTTGGTGGGGGCTAATCGGCCGCGCCGTTAGTGATTGTGTGCACCTCATCACCCCGGCCACGTTGCTCTCTCAGCGGCACACGCCCTATCACCACCCGCGTGCGGGCAATCAGATCATGCAGTCCGGTTTTTTGTCTGGTAAACGCCACCATCACATAGCCAAGACAAAGCACTAATGAGCTTGCAACATATCCCACATAGCGCAAAGCAGCCTGACCTTTTGATATGGCATGCCCGGTTTCTGCATCAATAATCCGCATATTCAGCAGCCATTTCCCCGGCGTGGCCTGCATCCGGCGCGAGGCCGTCAGCAGAATTGTGGTCATAATAAGCACAACGCACGATAACAGATTTACCCATGGCGGCATCTCACTTTCCGTCTCTGTCCCGCGCGTTTTTTTCAGAATTAATTGCTGCAACCGCTTGGTATCTAACGGGCTGTATGTTGCTTCTGCCTTGCGGTTGGCCTCCTGCATTATCGATGCCATATCCGTTGGGGGCGGTGGTGTGTCCAATAGGTTCCCGGCCAGCAATATCACTATTGCCGTAATCGGCATGGCCAGAATGAACGTATCCAGAATTGTTGCTGCAAAACGCCGCCAAAAACCCGCATAAACCAACATGTCCGTCATACCTTCCTCCAAAAACTTCCTTGCGAAGTCTGGGCTAACCGGCAAACCCTCACAATCTTTTAATGAATCTCCGCCGCCGGCAAGCGGCTTTTTAAGGCAGCACTTCCACCATTTTATCACGCACAAACTGCCCGTGCCGAATCGCCAGCCGCGCGGGCGGAACGCCCAGCTCTTCGCCCAGAAGTTTTAACATCGCCGCATTGGATTTTCCTTTCACGGGCTGCGCCGTCACATAAATGCGAAAGCGGCGCATCCCCGCCTCATCATATTCCGTCACTAACCGGCTTTCCGCCGCATTCGCACGCACCCGCACGTTAAAAATTGTTCCCGCCGCCGGTGGTGCCAGTGAAAATAAATCCGCCATGCGTCTGCTGCCTCACCTTTTACTAAGCCCCGTGCCCCGTGCCGCCACCTTTGCAACCACGCCTCAAAAGCCCAGCACGTTGCGCGCTTCGGCCATATGCGGCGGCAGGGGCGCTTCCAGTTGCAGTTTTTCACCCAGCAGCTGATTATGCGTCAGCTGCGCCGCATGGAGCATCATCTGGTTCGGCACGCCGGTGATGAAGGCCTCTTTCCCGCCATATTTTCCATCCCCCACAATCGGCACGTTATGATGCGCCGCATGCACGCGCAACTGGTGCTTGCGCCCGGATTCCGGGGTTAGTTCCACAAGCGAAACAACCTTCCCTGCCTTGTCCATCACCCGGTAATGTGTGATGGCGCGCTGGCCGTTTTCCGCATCCACCATGGTTTTTTCATTGCGGCCGGATTCCCCGGCAATAGCCAGTTTTTCTTTCCATGTGCCTTCCTGCGGTTGGGGAACACCCACCAATAATGCCTGATAAATCTTCGTAAATTCCCGCGCTTTGAAGGCTTTTGTCGCCGCTTCCGCCGCAAGGCGCGAACGCGCCAGCAGCAACACGCCGCTGGTGTCCTTATCCAGCCGATGGGTCAATTTCAACGGGCCCATTTCCTGCGCGGCGCCCCAAATGATGCGATCCACCGAGTGCCTCACCCCGCTGCCACCCTGCACGGCCAGCCCGGCCGGTTTGTTGAGCGCAATAAAATGCTTATTCTCAAAAATAATCATCGGCGTCAGCGCCCGCATTGCCTGTGTGCCATTCATCCCCGGCTGCACGTCCCTGCTTTCCGTTTCCCGCTGCTCAACATCCGGCAATTGCACGCACTGCCCGGATTGCAGCTTCTGATCCTTCTTAACGCGCTGCCCGTCCACGCGAATGGCTCCTTTGCGCAGCAATTTCTGCACCAGCCCGAAAGGCATATCCGGCCGCGCCGTTTTCAGCCAGCGTGTCAGGCGCATGCCGTCCTGCGCTTGTGTAATCTGCATTTCCTGCATGGTTAGTCCTGAATCTAAAAAATCTTTGGCCGCGTCAGCAGCATTCCGCCCAGCACCGCCGCCACGGAAAGCCCAACGGAAAGCACAATATACAGTGCCATGTGCTGATACTGACCTTTTTGAATCATGAAAACAATATCCAGCGCAAAGGCTGAAAAGGTTGTAAAGCCACCCAGCACGCCCGCGCCGAAAAACAGATACAGCGTACCCTGACTATAGCCACCTTCGGAAACACGCATCAGAATGCCCACCAGCACCCCCATGGTGAACGACCCCAGAATATTCACCGTCAGAATGCCTACCGGAAAATTCAGCGTGGCGGTAAACGGCAGAAGCCGCCCCACCAGCATCGCGCGCAGCATCGTGCCTATGGCACCGCCTGCCGCTATCATTCCTACTGCAATTCCGCCCATCATGCCCCACTCATAGCGCATTTTCCTACGCTTAACCAGCCTTTGCAGCATGCATGGCTTTTCCACCCTCTTCAGGCAACAAACAGCCGCCAAATTGCCTCCGCGGCCTGCGCCGCCGGATTTTCCAGCGCTATCGGCTGAAAATTTTCCAGCCGGGCAAGCATCTCTGCCGTGTCTTTTCCGTCCCACAGCAGCGCGTGCTGCCCTTCTGCCAGCGCCTGATGAAACCGCCGATGCTTCTTCGGTGCAAGCTTATCATGCGAAAGCACCACCAGCTTTTTACCCAGCGAGGCGGCCTCAGAAAGCATCGCAATGCTATCCCCCGTCACCAGCAGGATATCCGCCGTTTCCAACAGCGCCGGATAAGGATTTCCGCCGCCCTGATCGGGGTGAAACAGTAAAAACGGCTTCTCCTTCAACCGCTTTTCATACATCTCCAGCCTGCCTTGCGCCGCTTTTGACGTGCGTCGGCTGGTGGAAACCAGCACACTGCCACCATCCCCGGCCAGATGCCATGCAGCCACAGCCAGCTCCGCCACATCCGCGCGGGAGATGTCGGTTTTTCGGGTTTTTCCGCCCACCAGCATCACGCAATGCGGGCGCGGCAAGGCGGCAAATTTTCCACGCCATTGCATTTCTGCCGCCCGTAGCTTTTCCGGGGTTAGGCCATGCGGCGCGCCGGATGTTACACAAAGCGCGCCTTTTTTCCGCGTGGCGATGCCATCATGCGCCGGGGTGATGATCAGATCCAGCTGCGGATGATCCTTCCCCGGCCACATGGAATGGGCAATCACCGTTTTTTTACCGAAATTAGCGGCCTGCCGCTTCAGCCACAGCGCCACCGGCACATGCCGCCGCCCGGCGCTGAGAATCACATCCGGCCAGCGCTGGCCATCGGCCGGAAGCAGCCGGGCCTTATCACGCACACCACACGCCGCCAAACATGCCCCAAATGGCAGGCGCGAAAGCACATTAAACGCCACCGCCTTCTCCGCAATTTCACCGCCGCCCTGCTGCGCCACCAGCGCCTCGGCAATGCCGCGCTGCTGGGCATAATTCCCGGCGCGGTCATCTTTCAGAATCCAGATTAGCGGGCAATGCTGGTTCATATCGCTTCCGGAACAACCCTATCCCACACCCAGTATCAGCAACAAAGCCGGCAGGCTGCCCATCGCCAGCAAAGTGGTGAGGATGATGATACTGGCCATCAGCGGTGCGTGGGCGCCAAATTGCCGGCTCATGATATAGGACGAAGCCGCCACCGGCAGTGCGGCATAGATGATGGCCACCTGCATCACCACGCCACCCACCCCGCAAAGCAGGCACACGCCCAGCATCAACAGCGGGTTGATGACCAGTTTCAGCACACTGACCACCGCCAGATTGCGCTTGGAGGAGGTGATCGCCTCAAAATCAATGCCCGCACCCACCGTCAGCAGTCCCAGCGCCGTGGCCGCAGCGGCAAAAAATTGCAGCATGTCCCCGGCATAAAAAAGCGGCACATGCAGCACATTCGCCGTCACCCCTAACAGCGACCAGATAATCAGCGGATTACGGTAAACCGCGCGTGCCATCCGCCGTGCGCTCACCGCTTCCTCGCTGGCATAATGGGTCATCACCAGCACCACCAGAATGTTGGATAGCGGGATGGAAACGCCGATAATCACCGCATAAATCAGCAGCCCTTCTTCCCCGAAAAGTGAAACAATCAGCGGAATGCCGATGTAATTATTAAAGCGGATACTGCCCTGATAAAAGCTGGCAAAGCGTTTGCCGTCCAGCTTCAGCCAGACATAATGCACGATGAACGCCGCCAGCGACGTGCCCAGTGAGCATAACACCACCGCCAGAATCAGCCCGCCGATATTCTCCAGCGCATCAAAATCAGCCCGTTGAATGGCCACAAAAAACAGCGCCGGCAGAAATACATGGTAGGTCATTTTCTCCGCCAGCGGCCAGAACTCCCTGCCCGGCATATCGATGCGGTAAAAGAAATAGCCCAGCCAGATCAGCCCGAAAACAGGGATAGCGGCATCTAAAATTTCACTCATGCCCCATCATGCGAAAATTCCGCCAAGAAGCCAGCGGAAAGTAATGGATGACAGGCCGCAGCTGAGCCGCTACATTCCGGCGGCTTAATTCACAAGATTGGGGTGAGAGAGATTATGACCAATGTCATCGTGGTTGGCTCCCAGTGGGGCGATGAAGGAAAAGGTAAGATTGTAGACTGGCTGTCGGAAACGGCCGATGTGATCGTGCGCTTTCAGGGCGGGCATAATGCCGGCCATACACTGGTGATTGACGGTAAGGTCTATAAGCTTTCGCTGCTGCCCAGCGGCGTGGTGCGCCCAAACAAGCTTTCCATCATCGGCAACGGCGTGGTGGTGGATCCGAAGGCGTTGCTGGATGAAATGGCGCGCATCCGCGAGCATGGCGTGGAAATCACGCCGGAAACATTAATGATCGCTGAAAATGTGGCGCTGATTCTGCCTGTGCATCAACAGATGGATTCTTCCGCCGAAGGCATGCGCAAACATAAGATCGGCACCACCGGGCGCGGCATCGGCCCGGCCTATGAAGATAAGGTGGGTCGCCGCGCGATTCGTCTGTGCGATCTGACCGATGACGCCATCATGGCCGAGCGCGTGGATGCCTTGCTGCAGCATCATAATGTCTATCGCCGTGGGCTGGGGGTGGAGGAAATTCAGCCACAGGATTTAATCGGCTTTCTGAAAGAAATTCGTGAGCAATTATTGCCTTATGCCAAGCCGGTCTGGAAAGAGCTGGATCAGCTGGCGCGGGCAGGAAAGCGCATTCTGTTTGAAGGGGCGCAGGGGCTGCTGCTGGATGTGGATCACGGCACTTATCCGTTCGTCACCTCCTCCAACACCGTTTCTTCCACCGCCTTCGGCGGCAGCGGCCTTGGCATGCAGAGCGGCGCTTACGTGCTTGGCATCACCAAAGCATACACCACACGCGTGGGCGAAGGCCCTTTTCCGACGGAGCAGGATAATGACATTGGCCAGCTTCTGGGCGAGCGTGGCCATGAATTTGGCACGGTCACCGGGCGCAAGCGAAGATGCGGCTGGTTTGATGCCGTGTTAGTGCGCCAAACGGTGAAGCTGGCCGGCATTTCCGGCATTGCGCTGACCAAGCTGGATGTGATGGACGGCATGCCTGAAATTAAAATCTGCACCGGCTATCGCTATCAAGGGCAGGAGCTGGATTACCTCCCTGCCTCCATCGCCGCGCAGGCCGGCGTGGAAGCTGTCTATGAAACCCTTCCCGGCTGGAGCGAAAGCACCGTGGGCGCGCGTTCCTTTAAAGACCTCCCCCCGGCGGCCACCCATTATGTTCGCCGCATTGAGGAGCTGATCGGCACCCCGGTTTCCGTGGTTTCCACCAGTCCGGAGCGTCAGGATACCATCCTGATTAAGGATCCGTTTGAATATTAGGCAGTGTCTCGTTGCATCCGGCCTACTGGTTTGTCATTCCCGCTTTCCGTCTATGCGCAAACGCTACGACGAGACAAGCCGCGGGGATGACAATTTTCGAAGGTAATGGATATGGCGCTATGATCAATAATGCATGTTAAAAATAATGTGGTTGGCTTCCACCTTCACATCCCACTTCATTTTTTGCTGCTCCAGCAGATAGCGCGCATAATAAAATGGCACATTCTGGCTGGAAAGCTCCGGCTCATTCCGCCGCTCAATGAGAATATTTCGGAGATTATCATCATCCTTAATCCGCTGGCCTTCCCCGCTGATGCGGATCAGGCGGGTGTCACCGTCGGCAATTCGCCGCACGGTAATATTGCCGCCATAAATCAGCGCAGATGACGTGATCATCATCATGCAGGCCAGCATCTGGCGTACCGGATTCATCAATTTTTCCTGAAACCCGTCCTCCGGGCGCGGCGGCCAATCCAGCGTAATTTTTCCATGTTTAAAATAATCGGCCACCACCTCTTTCATCTCATCCACCGGGCTTTCAAGGCTTGGTTTCGCCACGCCAAACGCAATGCGATACATACGCAGCTTGGCAAAGGATTCCGAAGCACTCAGCGACAGCAGGGAAAACGCCTGTTCCCGCATGTCCTGCGCATCTTCGGCCTGTAAAAAATCCAGCCCGTTATTCACCGCGCTCACCGGGCCGGCCATATCATGGCAGAAGCGCGTATTAAGCATCTGCGCAAATTCCAGCGATTCAACAACATCTTGCACCATGGAGCTCTCCTAACCGTGGGCTTTTTCGTGGCTACCAGTCATACATGGTGGAGCGGAAGACACAAGATGGTGTTTTTGTGACACGCATAAAACCGGGGGTTGTTCTTCCCGCCTGTGATATTGCGGGCATAACTCTCCTGCCAAGGCAGCTTGCAAAAGCAAACAATAGTGTCTAGCACCAAATGATGCTGCAACGAATCATTCTGTTATGCGCACTGGTTGGATTTTTCGTGGTGTCGATCCCCGCCAGCGATTATATTTCCCTGCTGCCAGGCACGCTCAAAAGCTTTGCCGATGAGCTGTTTTTTGGCGCGGTCGGCGGGCTGATTTTAATCCACGCCTTATGGAACCGCCGCATTAATTTACCGCCAAGCCTGGGCTGGTTTGTGGCTTTTTCCCTGCTGATCGCCCTGCTTTCGGTGAATACGGATAACCGCTTAAGCACGATGGCCATGGGCATTTTCCTGCTGGTGAAGCCGTTTCTGGTTTTTCTGGCCGGGGAGATGATGGCCGTTACGCCCGATCAGGCGCAAAAGCTGGGACGGTTTGTGGAGCGGGTGATGATCATCATGGTGGTTTCACTTTTCCTGATGGTGCTGCTGTTGGATGTGGCACTGCCGGTCAACCCCATTCCGGGGCCACGCTTCACCAAGCGCTTTGGTTTTGAGCCGGCGCGGGGGCCTTTCTTTCACCCGTTTATCATGGCGGTGTTTTCGCTTTTTGCCTTCATGTATTTTCTGGTGCTTTATCGCATGACGCGCCGGCAAAAATATCTTGGCCTGCTGGTGATGTTGCTGCTGATTGTGTTTCTGGCCAGCCGGGTGCGGTTGCTGTTCTTCATGGTTTTAAGTGTGGGTTTTGTGCTGCTGGTGCTGGAATATTATCTGGGGCGGCGCTCGGTTGTGGTGCAGCGGCTGGTAGCACAGGGGCTGTTGGCTTTGCCGGTGCTGCTCATTGGGTTTTTCCTGATTCAGGAACAAATCGCCATCTATGCCGATCCGGATCGCGCCGTGCGCACAAGGCTGATTTTCACCGCTATCGACATCAATAAAAACACCGGCGGGCTGGGTGCGGGGCCGGGCAATTTTGGCAGCGTGGCCAGTATCAAGGAATATAGCACTATCTATCACGAATATGGCTTTTCCTCCATGCCCGGCGCGCGCGGGGCGAACACCTCCCACCTGACGGATCAGTGGTGGGCGTGGTATCTGGGAGAAACCGGCGTGCTGGGCTTTGGCCTGTTCATTGCTTTCATCATTGCCTATATCCGCGATATCGGGCGTGGTATTCCCGCCGCCGGGCGCTACATGCCGCATCTGGTTGCCCTGCAGGTGGCGGTGATGGGCATGCTGTCTTATGGCCTGCTGGTGGGTGCGGTGGAAACCTTTTTCCATAATGCCACCATGGGCTATGCCACGATGCTGCTGGCAGCCTTCTGCCGGATGATCAGCCGCCAACTGGTGCGGATCGGATAGCCCCTCGTAACATATTGCCGCGCTTTTGGCGGCATTTTCACTTGCCTTTGCAGGCGCTTCGGGGCAGACCTAACATCAATAATGATTTTTTAAGATGAGGCCAGTATGCATGATTCCCTTTCCACGAAAATGATCCTTTCTTTTACCGCGCTGGCGGGGCTGCTCAGCGCCCTTGCGCCCTCCATCGCCGCCGCGCAGGCGCAGACCGCGCCGCATCTTTCCGTAATGGAGCGCCCACGTCAGGGGGTCAACCCGCTGGGAAAACGCGCCGGAGCCTTTATCATCTCCCCCAGCGTGGATGTCAAAGGCTCTTACAGTGATAATATCTATGCCACTAACGGCAATGAGCAATCCGATCAGGTGCTGGTTACCGCGCCCAGCGTGGCGATTGTTTCGGACTGGAACCGCCACCATCTGGCCGTTTCCGCCACCGGAATCATCGGCCGCCATCAGGATGTTGATTCCGAGGATTATGAAGATATTGTGGTGGGGGCTAATGGCACCCTCGATATTAATGAGGGCAATAATCTCAATGGCAGCATCTCTTATGCGCAGCTGCATGAAAGCCGGGGCAACCCGAACGATGTTAACGGGCTGACGCCAACGGAATATAATCAGCTGAAAGGCGCCGTGTGGTATCAACGCGAAGTGGGGCGCGTGGGCGCGATGGTCAAGGCGCAGGCTACCCGCAACAGCTATGATGACATTCGTGCCGCCAGCGGCGCGCTGATTACCAATAGCGACCGTGACCATGACGAAATGGCGGTTTCCACGCGGGTCAGCTATGAGGTTATGCCGGGCTATGACGCATTTGTGGAAGGCGGGCTGAACTGGCGGAATTATGACAAAGCCAGCTTCGCCGCGAAAGATTCCAACGGTTTCCATGTGGCCACCGGTGCGGCGGTGGAAATCACCGGCGCGGTGAAGGGAGAGCTGGCCGTGGGCTATCTGGAGCAGAATTACGACAATGATGCACTTTATGATCCCATTGAGAGTGTGGCGCTTTCCGGTGGGTTGCTGTGGCTGCCAACCAAGCTGACCAGTGTGGGGCTGGATATTTCACAGGAAGTGGTGGAATCCGCCGCGTTGAACAGTTCCGGCTATCTTAGCACCGGCGTGAACGCCACATTGGAGCATGAAGTCAAACGTAATGTGGTGCTGTTTGGTGGTGCCGGCTATCAGCTGGATCAGTTTGAAAGTGGCAGCAATGCCGGGCGCGAGGATGATGTGCTTTCCGCCAGGGCAGGGGCAAAATGGTGGGTGCGCCGTGGCGTTGCCATCGGCGGCCAGTGGGCGGTGGAAGATCGCGATTCCAGCCTTGATACCGAAGATCACACCATTAACAGCGTGAATGTAAATCTGGGTCTGGCCTACTAAAAGAATTGCCGGAAAATGCAGTTAAATCTTTTCTTGGCTTAGCTTGTGGGTTAAGCATTAACTATGGCCTTAAACGATCTTCAGCAGCAGGAAATTAAGCAACAACGGGCGGAGCAGTTTCAAACGCGCCGTGCCACCGTGCCCGCTTTGGAGGAAATTCTTTATGACGCCGTGCCATTGCTGGATCACGGCTTTGTCCGCGTGGTGGATTATATGGGCGATGATGCCGCCATTGTGCAGGCGGCGCGTGTCTCTTATGGTAAAGGCACCAAGCAGGTGAATCAGGATCGCGGTTTGATTCATTATCTCATGCGCCATTGGCACACCACCCCGTTTGAAATGTGTGAAATTAAATTCCATGTCAAACTGCCCATTTTCGTGGCACGGCAGTGGATTCGCCATCGCACCGCGAATGTGAATGAATATTCCGCGCGTTATTCTATCATGGAAAATGAGTTTTACATTCCCACACAGTCGCAAATTTCGCCGCAATCCTCCCAGAATCATCAGGGGCGCAGTGAGGGGGAAACGCTCTCTGCGGAGGAATCCGCCCGGGTGCTGGAAATCCTGAAAAATGATGCCGCGCAGTGCTATGGCCATTATGAAGAATTGATGAATGCGGATCGTGAAGGTAACATTCTGGATGAAAACCGCCAGGGCATCGCGCGGGAACTGGCGCGGATGAATCTGCCTGCCAATGTGTATACCCAGTGGTATTGGAAGGTGGATCTGCATAATTTGATGCATTTCCTGATGCTGCGTGCCGATAGCCATGCCCAGTATGAAATCCGCGTTTATGCCGATGCCATGATTGATATGGTCAAACGCTGGGTGCCGATTGCGCATGAGGCCTTTGAGGAATATCGCCTGCACAGCACGCATCTTTCCCGCAAAGGGCTGGACGTGGTCAAGGCAATGATCAGTGGCCGCCAGCCAACTCTGGAAGAATCAGGTCTCAGCAAGCGTGAATGGAGTGAGCTGATGGAGAAGCTCGGCAAGGCAGCCTAAGCGCGCAAGACACAGCAAGCCCGGCAAAGAATGCTGTTGCCACAGCCTGTTTCGCGAATCACTTTCTTCTGAGATAGAAATATTTTACCCTCCTTTAGACACTATTAGCTAACAGTGTCTAAGGTGGGGGCAAACCATGACCGTTGAAAAAACACTCAAATCCATTGAAAAACGTCTAACACGGATTGAATCCGAGCTGGGCATTGATAAGGCAAGTATGGCGGCGGCAAAAGCGGCGGCAAAGCCCGCTAAAACCACCGCAAAACAAAGCGCTGTCGGGCAGATTCATCTGCCGGAACTGGGTTCGGAAAAATGGCTGGCGATTGTTGCCACCATCTGCTTCGTGTTTGCCGGAGCCTTTATCATTAAGCTTTCCATTGATTCCGGCTGGCTTACCCCATCGCGCCAAATGGGGCTGGCTGGTTTGTTCGGTGTTGGCCTGATTGCTGCCGGCTTCACCTTCATGCGGGCAGATCGCCCCTATGCCAGTTTTTTGCCCGCAGCGGGCATCATCGTGCTTTACCTCACAAGCTTTGCCACGCACCGTCTGCATCATCTGCTTACTTTTGAATCGGCGCTGCTTCTTACCGGCGTCATTTCTTTATTTTGCATCGGGCTGTATCGAAAGATCCAACATGATATCTATGCCATTGCCGCCGCCACCGGCGCGTATCTGGCCATCTTTATTCTGGCAAAAAGAGCGGATGTTGAGTTTGTCCTGTTCTATGCGCTGCTCTGCTCGGTTGGTTTTTCCGTTATCTCCGTGTGGATAGAGACGCGCATTGTGACAATCATTTCCGCCTATCTGGCTATTCTGGTGACATTCCTTTACGGCGATGAAAATATTAATCCTGCAACAACGGCCATTTTTATGGCGTTAAATTTTGGCGTTCTTTCACTTGGCACCTATCTTTTTTCCTATCACCGCCAACGGCCACTCAGCGGTGATGAGGCATGGGGGTTCCTGCCGGTGCTGCTGCTTTTCTATTTTGCGGAATATGCCCTGTTAAGCCAGGCCATCCCGGTCTATGCCCCGTGGCTTTCATTGGGTTTTGCCGGTTTTATTCTGGGTCTTTATTTTTCGGCAAAGCGCTTTTTCAACGCGCCGCTGGAAAGTGGCGGCGCCATCACCCTGTTCGTTACATTGGTTTGCACCCATGCCGTTTACATCGAACTTCTTCCGCCGAATGCCCGCCCGTGGCTTCTGGTGCTTTCCCTTTTCGCCGCCGCCTTTTTGATCAGGCGACCAAAAGCCAGCGCGCTTAACAGCAATGCGTTCATCCCGCTTTTTGCTCTCTTCATGATTCTGATTGTGGAATATTTCATGGTGCTTTGTAACTTGTTGGTTGGGTGGCATGATCATGATCTGATCATCGCCACTGCCGCCATTCTGGGCTTCTGGTTGGTAATTTTGCGCGCCGGCAATGAAAATGTGCTGCTGCGGAGTTATAGCGGGGCGGAAGTGCTGTTGATTGCCGCGCATCTTCTGGCCATTTCCGGGCTGTACCGCCTTAATGTTGATGTTGGCTCGCTGGCCGTGTCCGCTTCCTGGCTGGGCTATGCCGTTGCCGTCATGGGCTTTGCTTATTACCGGAAAGACCCTCTTATGCTGCGCTCCGCTATTATTATTCTTGGCGTGGCCGCTGCTAAAGCACTGCTTTACGACGCCGCCAATGCCGCCACAATCATCCGCATTGCCTGCCTGTTCTTAACCGGCTGCGTGCTCTATGGCTGCGGCTTCCTCATCCGCCGCGCCAGCAGCTGGAAGGAGTCTTAACCCCTCTGTCGCTCCATTAATTTAAGCCGCGGCTTTCAGGGCTGCCTTGTTTTTCAGCGCAGCCTGTGCCGCCGTCAGGCGTGCAATCGGCACGCGATACGGGCTGCAGGAGACATAATCCAGCCCCACCTGATGGCAGAAATGGATGGAGGCCGGGTTGCCGCCATGCTCCCCGCAAATGCCAAGCTTAAGATCGCTGCGGGTTTTGCGGCCACGTTCAACCGCAATTTCCACCAACTCACCCACACCGTCCTGATCCAGCGTGGCAAACGGGTCTTTCTCAATGATGCCCAGATCCTGATAATGGGTGAGAAATGCCCCGGCATCATCGCGGGAAATACCCAGCGTGGTTTGGGTCAGGTCATTCGTGCCGAAGCTGAAGAACTCGGCCTCCTCGGCAATCTCACCGGCGCGAAGTGCCGCGCGCGGCAGCTCAATCATCGTGCCCACCAGATACTCTACCGTCATGCCGGTTTCAGCGAAGACAGCTTCCGCCTGTTCAATCACCAACTGCTTCAGGCGCACCAGCTCTTCCTTAAACATCACCAGCGGAATCATAATCTCCGGCAGCACCTTTTTCCCGGATTGCTGCACGGCCACGGCCGCTTCAAAAATGGCGCGTGCCTGCATGGCATAAAGCTCCGGATAGGTGATGCCCAAACGGCAGCCACGATGCCCCAGCATCGGGTTTTGCTCATGCAGGGCGCTTGCGCGTGCCTTCACCTTTTCCACGGAAATATTCGCACCTTTCGCCACGGCAAGCATGTCTTCCTCCGTATGCGGCAGGAACTCATGCAGCGGCGGATCAAGCAGGCGAATCGTCACCGGCAAGCCATCCATAATCTCAAAAATACCGGTGAAATCCTCACGCTGGAACGGCAGCAATTTAATAATGGCTTTTTCACGCCCTTCTTTATCTTCCGCCACGATCATTTCGCGCATGGCGGTGATGCGTGTGGGGTCAAAGAACATATGCTCCGTCCGGCACAGACCAATGCCTTCGGCGCCAAATTCGCGTGCCGTTTTAGCATCCAGCCTGGTTTCGGCATTGGTTCGCACCCTCAGGGAACGCACCGCATCCGCCCATTGCATCAGCTGGCCGAAATCCCCGGAAAGCTTAGGCTGAATGGTGGAGATACGCCCTTCCATCACCTCGCCGGTTGAGCCGTTCAACGTGATAACCTCACCTTTGCGGTATGTTTTACCACCGGCGGTGAAGCATTCCGCCTTATAATCAATCTGGATGCCACCCGCGCCGGAAACGCAGCAGCGCCCCATGCCACGCGCCACCACTGCGGCGTGGCTGGTCATGCCGCCGCGCGCCGTTAAAATGCCCTTGGCCGCATGCATGCCGTGAATATCTTCGGGGCTGGTTTCAATCCGCACCAGAATCACATCCTGCCCATGCTTGGCCATCTCTTCCGCCTCATCGGAGCTGAACACCACCTGGCCGGAAGCCGCCCCCGGAGAAGCCGGCAGGCCCTTGGCGATGACCTTTTTCTCCGATTTCGGATCAAGCGTTGGGTGCAAAAGCTGATCCAGCGATTCCGGCTCAATCCGCTGCAGCGCCTCTTCTTTGGTAATCAGACCCTCTGCCACCATATCCACCGCAATTTTCAGCGCGGCAGCGGCCGTGCGCTTGCCATTTCTGGTTTGCAACATCCAGAGCTTATTATTCTGCACGGTAAATTCAATATCCTGCATGTCGCGGTAATGTTTTTCCAGCTTCTGATAGATATCCACCAGCTGCTGATACACTTCCGGCATCACCTCTTCCATGGCCGGCAGGTCGGAATTCTGCTTCTCTTTACCCACAATGGTGATCTGCTGCGGCGTGCGGATGCCGGCTACCACATCTTCACCCTGGGCATTGACCAGATATTCCCCGTAAAAACTATGTTCCCCGGTGGAAGGATCCCGCGTGAAGGCCACGCCCGTGGCACAATCAGCGCCCATATTGCCGAACACCATCGCCTGCACATTCACCGCCGTGCCCCAGCTTTCGGGAATGTCATACATTTTACGGTAAGTGATGGCACGGTCATTCATCCAGCTGTTGAACACCGCGCCGATCGCGCCGTCCAGCTGCTCATGCACGTCCTGCGGAAACGGGCGGCCAAGCTCTTCTTCCACTTTCGCCTTAAACTGCCCTACCAGCTTTTTCAGATCATCCCCGTCCAGATCGGTATCCAACTGCACGCCCTTATCTTCCTTGGCCAGCTCCAGAAGCTCCTCAAAATGGTAATGATCCACCTCCAACACCACATCGGAATACATCTGAATAAAGCGACGGTAGGAATCATAAGCAAAGCGGGGATTATCGCTCAGCGTGGCCAGCCCCTCCACGGTTTCATCATTCAGCCCCAGATTCAGCACCGTGTCCATCATGCCCGGCATGGAAGCGCGCGCACCGCTGCGCACGGAAACCAGCAGCGGATTGGCGGGATCCCCGAATTTCGCGCCGATAATCTTTTCAATAAAGGCAATGGCGGCCTGTTTCTGCGCGGCCAGATCGGCAGGGTAGGTGCGGTTGTTTTTGTAATATTCGGTACAAAGCTCTGTCGTGATGGTGAAGCCCGGCGGCACCGGCAGCCCCAGCGAGCTCATCTCCGCCAGATTGGCACCCTTGCCACCCAGCAAATTACGCATTTCGGCTCTGCCTTCGGCTGATCCGTCACCAAATGTATAAACCCACTGTGTCATACCATCCCCTTCATTGAGACTCACTTCCGAAGCGGCTGTCTAGCCCTCATATGGCAAAAAAGCAAGTGTTTCAGGCTGTTTTTGCAATGTTTTTTCTTGGCCTCGTCCGGCGTGGGGCAACCCCCGCTCCCGCCTTAAAGCTTTAGGCATCATCAAGCAGCTGCCGAACCTCCTTAAGTTCCCGCAACAGCGTTTGATACAAACCTGCCTGAATCACCACGTCGCGGGAATTTTCCGGTATTAAAGCCGGATCCGCAGCGCCGGATTTCTTATCTTTGAGATATTTCTGCGCACCTTTGATCGTTAAGCCCTGATGGTGCAGCAATGCCTTGATTTCCTTGACGGTTTCCACATCCTGCGGGCGGTAATAACGGTGGCCGCCCCGGCGTTTTTGCGGTTTGATCTGGGTGAATTTACTTTCCCAGAAGCGCAGCACATGCGGCGGCAGGCCAAGCTCCGCGGAAACTTCACCAATGGTGCGATAGGCCGAAAGTGACTTTTCGGAAGGTTCAGCCATCTGAATGCTTCCCTGATCTTTACAGGTTAAGAAGCGTTTTTATTCACGCGCTTCACCAGCAGGTTGGACGCATGGAAGGTAACAACACGGCGCGCGGTAATCGGAATTTCTTCCTTTGTTTTCGGGTTGCGCCCCATACGCTGGCTTTTCTTGCGCAGGCTGAATGTGCCGAAAGAAGAGAGCTTCACCTGATCATCACGCTGAAGAGCCGTAACAATTTCTTCAATCACCGTATCCACCAATTCGGCGCTCTCCGCATGGGAAATCCCCAGCTTTCGGTAAACGTCATCTGCCAGTTCGGCGCGCGTCAGCGTTGTATCACTCATAAAAAATCTCCCACTTTCTTTTGGCATCATTAGCCAGCCCGGCGGAGATCGTCAACGGGTTTTTGTCACTATTGCCAGTATTTTGTTTCAGATAGTTCATCAAAAAGCACGACAATGTTGCCGGGAGTTATTATGGGGCAGCTATTTCCAGCACTTTGAACAAATGCCCCATCTTATCCGGCGCAATCAGCCGTTCCGTAGCAAGATAGACGCGTTCTTTGGCCGCTTCGTCTTTTGTCTGCCGCGCCAGAAGCTGCGTGCGTATCTCAATGCCCAGACTGCGCAGAAAGCTGCCCTGCGTCGTCAGCTCTGCATGTAATCCGGCCATCTGCACCTGTTTTGCCAGCGCGGCGAAATTCACATGCGCGGTCAGGTCGCACTGCCCCGGCTGCGTTAAGGCATCCACCATGCGGTGGCGCTGCAATGCCTGCAAACTGTCGCCATAATCGGCTTTCTCATAGCCATAATCCAGCCATAAGGCCGCGCCGCCCTCTTGCTGCAAAAAGCTCAGAACATGGTGCATCCGGCGTGCTGCGTCTTCACCAATTTCAAGGATGTCACCTTCCTTCGGCGGGCGCAGCGCCGGCATCTCCGGTATTTCTGCCACCACCTCCCCCACGGCAAAGGCCGGTTTTTCACCGCTTAACACCACAATACGCTCCCGCCAGCGCCCATTTTCAAATTGCAGCTGGCGGATGGGCAGCGCGTCCAGAAATTCATTGGCCACTAAAATCAGCGGCTGACGGGGCAAAGCCGCCAATGGCGCCGCTTCATCCGCATGCAGCCAGATGGGTGCGCGCGGCAGATGCGCCAGCTTCGCGGCCTGTTGCTGTTTGAGCTGCGGGTGCATTTCCAGCAGATGCACCTGTGCTGCCTCCAGAAATCCGGGCAATTTTCCGGCAGCGCGCAGCATATCCTGCATCAGCTGGCCGCTGCCCGGCCCCAGTTCCAGCAGCGTGAAAGAGGCCGGGCAGCCCAGCGCCTGCCATTGCCCGGCCACCCACAGCCCCAGCATTTCCCCGAAAACCGGGCTGATTTCCGGCGCGGTGATAAAATCCCCCTCCTGCCCCAGCACCTGCGCGGTACGGTAATAGCCATGCTCCTTGTGATGTAGGCAAAGTGACATATATTCCGCAACCGAAACAAAACCTTCGGCGGTAATGCGCTGTTTCAGGATCGCGCCTAGCATCCGTCCGGTATGGCCTTCTTCGGCCGCAATAGCAGAAACAGCCCCAGCGCAATCATCGGCAGGCACAGCAGCTGACCCTGCGTCCACAACCCGGCATAAAGCCCGATCTGCACATCCGGGCTGCGGAAGAATTCGGTTCCGAAACGAAATAGCCCATAGCAGAACAGGAACAAGCCTGAAAGCCTCCCCATGGATTGCCGGATGGTTGTGTGGGTGGCCGCCAACAGCAAAATGGCAAAAAGCAGCAGCCCTTCCGTGGCGGCCTGATAAAGCTGGCTGGGATGGCGCGCCACAAGCTCCCCCGGCAGCACAAGCCCCCAGGGCACATCCGTTACGCGCCCCAGCAATTCCCCGTTGATGAAATTGGCAATCCGCCCGAAAAACAGCCCGATGGGCGTGGCCACCGCCAGATAATCGGTGATGACCAGAAACGGCGTGTGATGCTTACGCGCCAGCAGCCACATGGCCAGAATCACCCCCAGCAAGCCGCCATGGAACGACATTCCCCCCTGCCACACGGCCAGCGCCTGCAAAGGGTGATCCAGATAATAACCGGCATTGTAAAACAGCACATAACCCAGCCTGCCGCCAAGGATAATGCCCACCACCGCATAGATCAGCAGATCGTCCAGCAGCTTTGTGCTGAGTTTTGGCGCGGTGGCGGAAAGCTTCCTCACCAGCAATATCCCCAGCAATATCCCGGCGATATAGGCCAGCGAATACCAGCGGATGGCCAGCGGGCCGAGGCTGAAAATCACCGGGTCAATCTGCGGATAAGGGATCATGCCCCATCCATAACCGTTCTGAAATGCCATGAACAGGCCAAAAAATAATCGGCGCGGCACGGCCTTCTGCAACACGGCCTAGCCTTTTGCGGCATTTGCCCTATAATCCGCCTCATGAATCAACATGAAACGGATGTGGTGATTATTGGCGCGGGGCCGGTGGGGCTGTTTGCCATTTTTGAATGCGGCATGGTGAAGCTGAAATGCCATGTGATCGACGCGCTGGATTTCACCGGCGGGCAGTGCACCGCGCTTTACCCCGAAAAGCCGATTTATGACATTGCCGGCTTTCCCGCCATTGACGCGCAGGATCTGATCGCCAATCTGGAACAACAGGCCGCACCGTTTGACCCGGTCTACCATCTGGGGCAGCAGGTGGTGGGCGTTGAGAAGTTGGAGAATAGTCCGAACGGGGAACATTATAAGTTCAAAATTACCACCTCCAAAGGCACAATCATCCGTTGCAAGGCGGTGATGATTGCCGCCGGCTGCGGTGCTTTTGGCCCCAACCGCCCGCCCCTGCAAGGGCTGGCGGCGTATGAAGCCACCGGCAGCGTGGCCTATATGGTGGGGAAGAAAGAGCAATTCCGCGATAAAAACGTGGTGATTGCCGGCGGGGGGGATTCCGCACTGGATTGGGTCATTGCCCTGCAGCCCGTTGCCAAACGGGTGAGCCTGGTGCATCGCCGCGCAAAATTCCGCGCCGCGCCCGACAGTGTGGCGAAGATGGAGGCGCTGGCCGCCGCCGGGGAGATTGACCTGGTGGTGCCTTACCAGCTTCACGGGCTGGAAGGGGATGCCGGGCAGCTTTCCGGCGTGGTGGTGGCCGATCTGGATAACCACACAAAAACCATTCCGGCGGAGGTGCTGCTGCCTTTTTACGGGCTGGCGATGGAGCTTGGCCCCATTGCCGATTGGGGCATGGCGCTGGAGAAAAAGCATCTTTCCGTCAACCCGGCCAGCCTGCAAACTTCCGTTCCCGGCATTTATGCCATCGGGGATATTAACCACTATCCCGGCAAATTGAAGCTGATCGCCTGCGGCTTTTCCGAGGCCGCCATGGCCGCCCACGCCGCGCGGCACTTCATCCACCCGGATGAGGAGCTGCATTTTGAATATTCCACCAGCAAAGGGGTGCCGGCGTGAGTGGGCAAAAAAGGCCGTGGGAGATGTTGCCAAGCCGCTTGTGTGCCGAAAATCATGCTTTATGATGCGTTTTTGAAAGATTCATCCCACGCAGGAGCAGCCTTATGACGGACAACGCCAAAACCATTGATTTGCTGGGCATCGGCAATGCCATTGTGGACATTCTGGCCTATAAGGATGTGGCATTTCTGGAAAAGCTGGAACTGGTGAAAGGCTCCATGAGTCTGGTGGACGCCGAAATGGCCGGGGAAATTTACAAGCTGATGGGCGCTTCCACGGAATGTTCCGGCGGCTCCTGCGCCAATACGGCCGCGGGTTACGCCATGCTGGGCGGGTCAGCCGCCTTTGTGGGCAAGGTGAAACATGATGCGTTCGGGCGGATTTTCCGCTCCGATATCCGCAAAAGCGGCGTGCAGTTTGAAAGTGACGCACCGGAAGAGGGCGCGCCCACCGCCCATTGCCTGGTGATGGTCACGGAAGAAACCAATCAACAGGGCATCACGCGGGTGGAGCGCACAATGGTGACCCATCTGGGCATTGCCGGGCAGATTAGCGACACCGATATCGATGAAGCGCAGATCAAAGCCGCCAAGCTGCTTTATTTTGAAGGCTATCTCTGGGACAGCCCTTCGGCGCGGGAAGCCATCAATGTGGCGATGGATATGGCGCGCGCCCACGGCACGGAAATTGCCTTCAGCCTGTCAGACCCGTTCTGCGTGCAGCGCCACAAGGCGGACTTTCTGGAGCTGCTGGAGAAGGTGGATATTTTCTTCGCCAATGAGCATGAAATTGAAGCGCTGATGGATGAGAAAGATCTGCGTAAAATACTGGCCAAACTCAGCCAGAAGCGCGTGATTGCCGCCATCACCCGCAGTGAAAAAGGCAGCACCATCCTCAGCAACGGTGAAATGCATGTGATTGACCCGGTGAAGGTGGAAACCGTGTTTGACGTCACCGGCGCCGGCGATCTTTACGCCAGCGGCTTCCTTTATGGCTACTTAAACGGCATGGGGCTGGAAAAGGCCGGCAAGCTTGGCAGCCTGTGCGCCGCCGAAGTGATCCAATATCTGGGCGGCCGCCCCGCCACCCGCCTCAGCGACCTGCTGGAGAAGCTTTAAAAGCGACATTTACCGGCGGAAGTCGGAGGCCGGATAGACGCCCAACCAGTGCTGGCTGGCGGTGAAGAAGCCTAATTCCTCCAGTGCACGCTGCACATGGGGCTGTTCGGGGTTGCCTTCCAGCGTGATGAAGAACTGCGCCGTGCCGGCATGGTAATCCGGAATATAGCTTTCTAATTTCAGCAGGTTAACATTGTTTGTGGCGAAGCCGCCCAGCGCCTTATAAAGCCCGGCCGGAATGTTCCGCGTGGTAAAAATCAGGCTGGTGAGGATGGTTTCCTCCCGGCCGGTTATGTCATAAGGCTCTTTGGAAAAAGCCAGAAATAAGGTGCGATTATCATCCGCATCCTGAATATCTTCCTCCAGAATTTCCAGCCCGTAAAGCTCCGCCGCCAGCGTGCTTGCCACCGCGCCGTGAGCCGGGTTGCCCTCTTCCGCCACTTTCTGCGCCGCAGCGGCAGTATCAGAAAAAAGTTCCCGTTTGACACCCATGGCAATAAGCTTTTTCTGACATTGCATCAGCGCCTGCTGGTGGGAATATACCGCCTCCAGCCCGGCAATCTTCGCCCCTTTGGGTGCCATTAAATGATGGCGCACCGGGTGGAAATATTCCCCCACCACATGCAGGTTGGTGTGCGGCAGCAGCTGGTGAATTTCCGCCACGCGCCCGGCATAGGAATTTTCAATCGGAATCAGCCCCAGCGCGGCCTTTCCCTCCTCCACAGCGGTAAACACATCCTCAAATGTATGGCAGGGCAGTGTGGTGTGATAGGGGTAGGCGATCTGACAGGCCATGTCGGAATGCGCGCCGGCCACCCCCTGAAAAGCAATAATGTCGCGTGATTCACCCATGCTCACAGCTTAAGCCATTTGCGCGGCACTGTCAGCGTTTTTTATGGGCTTTCCCCCCGCCGTAAAATCACCTAAGCCATAAGCATGGCTTTGTATCATATTTTACCCGGTGAGGGGTTTCTCCCCCGGTTGGCGCGCGGGCTGTTGACGCGCCACGGCACGCGGCTTTCAGGCTGCACCTTGCTGTTACCCACCCGCCGCGCCTGCCGTGAATTAGAGCAATTGCTTTTTGTGATGGCCGGCAAAGAAGCACTGCTGATGCCGCAGCTGCAACCTTTGGATGATATGGATGGGTTATTCCTGATAAAACAGGGTGTGGCGGCAGCTTCAGTGGCGCAGCTTCCGCCCTTATTGACGAATGAGCAGGCCGCGCAGTGGCAGGCGGAAATGGTGCAAAGCTGGGCGAAATTGCAGGGGCTGGCACCTTCCGTTATGGAGCAGCATGCGCTGGCGGAATCGCTTGGCACTTTGCTGGATCAGGCCGCGCGGGACGAAGTGCCGGTGGCAAAGCTGATCCCCTATTTACCGGACGTGGCGTCCGACGCGGCAGAATTGCAGCTTTCCCTGCTGCGTGAGGTGGCGAAAATCTGGCCGCAACGTCAGGCCGGGGAAGGCTGGGCGCTGCCCTGGACACAGCGCCACGCCACCCAGCGCCTGCTGGCTGCACATTGGCAGGAACATCCGCCGCAAGCGCCCGTTATTCTGGCCGGCTCCACCGGGGCGGTGGCCGGACATGCCGCCTTAATGGCGGCCATTGGCCGCAGCAAGCACGGCGCTTTGGTGCTGCCGGGGACGGATGAAACCATGGCAGATGCGGCGTGGCAGATGCTGCCACGGGCGGCCGATGGCGCTCAACACCCGCAGGCCGCGCTGGCCACACTCATGGCAACCCATGGCTGGAAGCGGGAAGATATTTCACATTGGTGCGCGGAGGAAGACAGCACAGAGTTGATGCGGGAGCGGGTGGCCATGCTGCGTGATGCCCTGCGCATTGCTGAAACTCCCATGGCCGATAAAGCTTATTCCACACATGCCTTTGAAGGGCTTCAAACGATGGCCGCGAAAAGCCGCATGGAAGAGGCGCAGGCTATTGCCGCCCTGGTGGATCAGGCGCTGGAAAAGGGTGCCGCCAACGCCCTGATTATCACCGAAGAGGCAGCGTTTATTCCCCTGCTGGAAGCCGCGCTGGCGCAGCATGGCAGGGCGCTGGATACACCCTTCGTGCCGCATTGGGGAGAAACGCCGGAGGGTGTCATCCTGCTTCACGCCATAGCGTTGCTGGTGATGGAGGAAGCGCCGGAGGCGATTCTGGCACTTCTCAGTCACCCGGCACAGCCTCATTTTAACGACGAAGCCACGCGCTGGCTGGAGCGGGATATTCTGCGCCAAAGACGCGCCCCTCCCGGGGTGGCCGGGCTGATGACGCTCATTGAACGGCATGATACCGCCAACCCGCCACCCGTCCCGTTAACGGCAATGCTTTCCACCTTAGCCCAGGCGCTGCGCCGGGAACTCTCCCCGCCCGAAAATTTGCCGCGCTGGGCGCAGCAATTGCTGGCAGTGTTTGAGGCATTCTGCCCGGCAACGGCAATGAAAAAGGATCTCACCGAACAGTTACAAAGCTGGCTGACGGGCTGGCTGCAATGCTACCCTGCCCTCACCCGGAATGATGCCGCGCAATTACTTGATGCCGCATTACAGGGGATGGATGCCAAACGGACACCGGCGGCACACACCGCCATTCGTGCCCTGCCCGCGCGGGAAGGGCGATTGTTAGGCGCCGATCTGGTGGTGCTGGCCAATATGGAAGAAGGGGGCTGGCCGGCTGCAGAAGAAGCACCCTGGCTGAACCGCCGGATGCGGGCGGAAACCGGGCTGGCCAACCCGGATCACGTTATCGGACTGGCGGCGCTGGATTTTACCATGCTGGCGGCGCAGCCTTTTGTGATAATGACCCGCAGCCTTCAGGTGGATGGGCAAATACGGCTGCCATCCCGCTTTCTGGCGCGGGTGAATCTGGCGGCGCGAACCGCCGGCCTTGAAGCGCTGCCATGCATCACACCACCCCGCCCATCATGGCACGATGCCGGTGAAGATAACCATCAACCCTTCATGGAAAAAGCCGCCGCCTGTCCGCCGCTTGCCGCCCGCCCCACTGAATTTTCCGTCACGGAAATTGATGGCTGGCGGCAGAACCCCTATGGGTTTTATGCCAAGCGCGTGCTGGGTTTGAAAAAGCTGAAACCTGTCAACCCGCCGCTGGACACCGCTGAAAAAGGAAGCCTGCTGCATCGCCTGCTGGAGGATTACACGCACTGGCGCAATGATCAAACCTCACCGCCGCTACCCACCACCGCACACAGCCGGATGCTGCAACTCTGGGACAAGCAGATCACCCGCCGCCAGCTTGCCGCAAGCGATGCCACGCTGATACAGCTGGAGTTACAGGCCGTGCTGCCGCTTTTCATTGCGCTGGATGAAGAAGCGCGGGCGCTTTACCCCACCGTGCTGCCGGAACGGAAGATGCAGCGTGATCTGCAGCATGAAGGCAGCACCTATTCCCTAAAAGGGGTGGCGGATCGCGTTGAAAGCGGCGCGAAAATCACCCGCATCGTGGATTACAAAACCGGCAGGGCGCCTTATCAATCAGAGCTGAAGAATGGCACGGCACTTCAGTTGCCCTTATTATTATGGCTGATGCAGGCGGAACATCCCAACCAAACGGCATGGCACGCCGCCTATTGGCAGGTGATGAAGAAGCAGAAGGAAGAAATTTGCCCCACAATGCCGGAGGAGGATGCCTGGCCGGAGCTGATCAGGCAGGCCATGGAGCATCTTGAAGCGCTGATTGACCGCTATGCGCAACCGGATCAGCCCTATGAAAGCTGCCCGGATCCGGAAAATCTGCCAAAATATAACGATTACGCCCATCTGGCGCGGGAAAAACAGGCTTAGGCGCGAATATTTTCATTGCCGGGGCATGTCAACTTATCATCCCTCCGCCGCGGTGGTTTGATGTTTAAAGCCATATAAAGTCTGCATTTCGTCACGCACTTTCTGCGTGGAATGGCGGCCATAGCCGGATTTCAGCACCTGCCCCCATTCCGTCAGATCCAGTTTTTCATCCAGCGGCAGCTTGCGGAATGTGTCGCGCTTTAAGGGCGGCACGCGCAGGTAAAACCACGCCGCCAGCCCGGTATCATCCGCGCCGGTGATGTAAAACACCCCCTTTGCGCCCTCCTGGCGTAAAATTGCGGCAACGTAAGACATACAACACGCAGTTTAGCGAAGTGGCACGCTTTCGTCATGCGGGTTTTGTGATGAAATTTCTGAAGGAGTTTCGAGGCTGTTCTGGCCTAAAGTTCGGTCTCACGCGCGGCCACCTCTCCGGCTACTATGCTGTCAGCCGCCACTTTTTTCGGGTTGGGGAACCTCAGCTTGCCGGTGGTTCGGTCGATCATGTCTGCCTCCACCGCAATCACATGTAGTGGATTAATTCTATGCTGTGCTACGATATCAGGATTTGCTTTTAGTACCGCATCCGCCGTCGTTTGATCAACGCCTTCCGGGCGCATCTTAGTTAGTAAATCTGTATAATCTTCAGAGCTAACACTCATCACGCCGGTATCGCCGTCCCCAATCATCACGGCGCTCTGCCCTGTGATGAAAACGGCATAACCCGCACCCGGAACATCCACCATGGGCGTATAGCCCAGATCAATCAGTTCTTGTATGTAAATCGGGCTGGCGCTGGCGGCAACAACGGTCATAATATCCTCTCTTTCTTCCATTCTAAAGAATCAGGCTTAACAAAAGCTTAACGTTGCCGTGTTTTTCCGCCCGTCCCCATTTTTCAGGAAATACTGGCGATTCTTTCCGCTGCGGGTTAGAGAAAGGTGATGAAAATTATTTTTATGGGAACCCCGGATTTTGCCGTGCCCGGCCTGCAGCAGCTGGTGGCGGAAGGGCATGAGGTTCTGGCCGCCTATACCCAACCGCCGCGCCCGGCCGGAAGGGGCAAAAAGCTGCAACCCAGCGCCGTGCAACAGGCAGCGGAGGCGCTGAATATTAAGGTTTTTTCACCCACCAGCCTGAAACAGCAGTCAGTGCAGCAGGAAATGCGCGCCCTTGGCGCAGATGTGGCCGTGGTGGCGGCTTATGGGCTGTTGCTGCCCAAGGCAGTGCTGGAAATGTTCCCTTATGGCTGCATCAATCTGCACCCCTCCTTGCTGCCACGGTGGCGTGGTGCGGCACCCATACAATATCCCATCCTGCACGGGGATAAAGAAACCGGCATGTGCCTGATGCAGATGGATGAGGGGCTGGATACGGGCGCTATTTTAGCGCAGACTGTCGTGCCGCTTCAGGGCACGGAAACCGCCGGGCAGCTGCATGACCATCTGGCGCAACTGGGGGCACAAATGCTGTTGAAGCTGCTGGTGGCCGTGGAGCAGGGCACCGCACCGCACACGCCGCAAGCCACCGAGGGCATCACCTATGCCGGGAAAATCACCAAAGAGATGGCGGCCATCAACTGGCATCAAACCGCCGAGGAGATTGAGCGCCATATCCGGGCATTTTCTCCTTTTCCCGTGGCCTGGACGGAATATTACACACCCACCGAAACACCCCCGAAGGCAGAGCGGCTGCGCATTCACAAGGCCAGCATTTCTGCTTTAGGAAAGACTGGTTTCGCACCCGGAACAATTATTTCCACCACGCCCCTCACCATTCAATGCGGCAAGGGAGCCTTGCAGTTAAACAGATTGCAACGCGGCGGGGGAAGAATATTGCAGGCCGCTGAGTTCTTGCGCGGCTGCCCCTTATCGCAAGGGGGCACGCTGGGCACTGTTACCATAACAGGAGCTAGTTTGCCGCGTGACTGATTCTGCTAAAGAAAAAAGAATCTTTTGCAGGGAGGAATAGCGCTCTTTTTAAGAAATTCTCTGTGGTTATTTGGCACAATCAGTTTCATGGCAAAATATCACTCCAAATCACAACAGAGCCTAGTGATTCCCTGTCACCACCACATGATTGCCGGCGCCATGATAATTGATAGTGTCAAAAGCATGCACGGCATAAACCCCAATGCCCCGCCCGTTCGGGTCGGTCGCGCGGTTGGGGGAATAAGCCATATATTGCTTCCAGTCGAACCCGGCGCCCTGATCCTTGATTTCCACTTTGGTACGTTTCTCCGTCTGCGTGACAAGAATATCCACATATTTCTCCGCCACTTCCGGTTTATTGGCGGCACGCTCCAATGTTGCCTCCCACGTACCGGCCAGCAAGGCGGTTTTCTTCTCCAGATAGGAAATGCCATAATTGCCGTGCTCAACCGCATTCACCATCAGCTCGGAAAGCCCCATATAGACCTCTTCCGGGCGCGGAAAACAGAAGGACACAGCCATTCCAACCGCCCGCGCCTCGTCAATGGTTTTCACTTTAAATGTGCCATATTCCAGATGTGCCATGGCCGCCGCGTGGCGATCCAGATCATTCAATAAATCCTGCTCGGCCTTCCTGTCCTTCAACGCCGATTGCACGATGGAACGCAGCACCATTTCCGAATAAGGCTTGGTGAGGTAATAAAACGCACCCGCTTCAATACCCTCCTCAATCTGCTTTTCCTCATCGGCAGCGGTTTGCATCACCACCGGAATACGCTTCGTGTTTTCATTTCCTTTGAGTTCCTGCAACACTTCCACGCCGTTTTTCCCCGGCATCATGCGATCCAGCAGAATCAGGTCAAAATTCTGGTCTTTCTCCAGAATGGAAAGTGCCCGATCGCCGCTTTCCGCAATAATCAGCTGATAGGGTAAATCTTCCAGATAATCATTCATGATCTCCAGGTTCAGCGGCTCATCATCCACAAGCAAAATCCGGTTCGTCATCTCTCTGATCCTGGGTTAAGGGTTCGCACAAAAGGGCGCGGAAAGTTCGTGTCCGTTGAGACAGGCACGGCAATCACAAAGCAGCTTCCTTTGCCATCCACATCCGTTACATAAATATCTCCGCCATGAAGCCGCATAATTTCCCGGCTGATGGGCAGCCCCAGCCCTGTGCCGCCGGCGCCGGTGCGGGTGTTACTGCTTTGTGCAAATTTATCGAAGATGGTTTCCCGCTCCCCGGGCGGAATCCCCACGCCATAATCCCGCACATGGATCAATGCCTGTTCCGGGATGGCTTCCTGAAGCATGGTCATGGAAATTTCGATAGCACTCCCCTCCGGCGAAAATTTAATCGCATTGGAGAGAACATTGATAAGCACCTGAATGAGCTTCGCCTTATCCGCGGCAAGGGAAAGGGATTCAAACGGAGCTTCATCCACTGTCAGCGTGATGGATTTCTGATCCAGCAGCGGCTGCAACTCAACCTGCGATTGGTTGATAATACCGCCTAAATTACATATTGCAAGTTGTAGCATCACGCCATTCGATTCCAGCTTGGAAAGATCCAGCAGGTTGTTGAGAAGGTCCAGCAACCGCTTGCCGGATGTATTGATCTGCTCCAGATAGCGTGGCAGTTTTTCTTCATCACCCTTCTCCAGCTTGCGCAAACCAAGGTCGGAAAAGCTCAGAATCGCATGCATGGGCGTGCGCAGCTCATGGCTCATATTCGCAAGAAATTCCGTTTTCAGATTATTGGCACGATTGGCTTCGTCCAGCGCCTTTTCGGCACGATCCTTGGCTTGCACCAGATCGGCGGCCTTTTCCTGCACCATCACTTCCAGATCATCCCGGTGGCGGCGCAATTCATCGGCAGACATTTTATCCTCGGTAATATCCCGCACAATACTGGCAAAACAAAGCGGCCGTTGCGTTTCCAGATCCAACACCCGGAAAATCCGCTGATGCGCCACCCATTCTTTCCTGGTTTTCAGGTTGATGAAGCGCGTTTCGCCCTCCCAGCTTCCCAGCTCCACCACGCTTGGGATGATTTCATCCCGGAACTGCGAAACCATATCAATCGGCTTGTGCATCGGCAGCCCTTCCTGAAAGAATTGCGGTTTATTAAGAATGCCCAGCAATTCTTCCCCGGCGCGATTAATATAGAAAGGCTTCAGCGTTTCCAGATCCGCCAGGAAAATCATCTCGTCGGTTTCCTCCACCAATGCCTTGAAGCGCAGCGCGTCCTGCTGGGCTTTAAGCAGCAGGGAAATATCCGCATGGCCGCCGATCATCCGGTAAGGTTTGCCGAAGCGATCACGCAACGCCCGCCCACGGCTGAGAATCTGGACATACCGCCCGTCCTGCGCGCGCATCCGGAAAATAATTTCATAGTCTTGCCTTGAATCTTTGAAATGTTTATCCAGCGCGCCCTGCACTTTCGGGGCATCTTCAGGATGCACCAGTTCCCTGAATGTCTCAATTGTTCCCGGCATGGCATTGGGCGGATAGCCAAGCATGCTGAACCAGTTATCGGAGAAGAAGACCTGATTAGTTTTGAGATCCCAATCCCAGATACCGTCCCGCGTTCCCTCCAGCGAAAGCTTAAAGCGCTCATTAATCAGCTTGAGTTTTTCCTCTGCCTCAATTTGCTCGGTAATTTCTACGACAACACCACTCCAGATGACGCTGCCATCCTCTTTTTTCTCGGTGGCAGCCTTGGCGGAAACCCAGATAATTCCGCGCTCGGAAACGATATGGCGGAAGGATTCCGACCAGTTCATCCCCACTTTGGCCGCCGCCTCCAGCGAAAGGCGCACCCGCTCCAGATCATCCGGATGGATGGTGGCAAACACCGCGTCCATATCCCTTAACGCCAGCTCTTTGGGGATGCCGGTAAGCTCCCGGATGCTCTCAGAAACAGTGAGCAGTTTATATTTTCCCTGCAACGAGCGCTCCATGCGGAAGATCATACCCGGAATATTTTCATCCAATGCTTTGAGCTGCTTTTGCTGCTCTTCCATCATAATGCTTTGCTCTTCCTCGTCGGTAATATCCCGGATGGCGCCAACGAAGAGCGTTTCCCCGAAATAATCTATCTGGGTGACGCTCAGCATGATCGAGAATTCCGAACCGTCCCTGCGCACGGCTTTAAGCTTACGACCCACGCCAATGATCCGCGCCTCGCCGGTTTGCATATAGCGATTCATGTAGCCATCATGCTTCTCGGCATGGCTTCTCGGCATCAGGATCGAGACATTTTTACCCAAAACATCTGCTTGCCGATGACCGAACATTTCTTCCGCGCGGGAGCTGAACATCTGCATTTTTCCGCCGGCATCAATGATGATGATGGCTTCCGCCAGATTGTTCAGGATGGTGTTGAGATAGAGACGCTGATATTCAAGCTCCTCCGTGCGCTCTGCCACGCGGATTTCCATCTTATCTTTGCTTTCCAGCAATTGGCGCTCCTTACCCTGAATGGTCTGCGTCAGCTCCCGGAACGACCGGAAGAGGCTGCCAAATTCGTCATCCACATGATACGGCATATGTGTAATAGGCTTATTTTCCTTAAGGTTAAGCATATATTCGTTGAGTGTTTTGGTGGGGCGGATAACCCGTGCCCACAACAACCAAACCACCAGAATAATCAGCCCGGCCACCAGCAGAATAATGGCCGTACTAAGGCGAAGAACGTTAATCTTATCCCGATTGATGCCCCGGATCAGCTCCTCTAAATGCGCGTCATGAATGCCCCGAATCTCCGCCTGATAATGCTGCAGCATTTCCGCCATCTTCAGCCCCAGCATTTGATAGGGTATTGTCATCGCCGGGGAAAATGTGCCGCCCCTTCTGGCATAAAGAACGGCCTCCAGCGCTTCCACCATCCCAATGATGGTTTGCTGAACCCGATCAACCTGCTCAACCTGCTCTTCTTCCAGGCCAAGCACGTGAAAATCCTCAACCACATCCAGTGCCATAGACAGGGATTTGCGGGCATTAAGGAAATGCTCTTCTCCACCGTGATTGAGATAAAGCAGGTAATGCTGAATGCCGCCGCCAATCCCCAGATGCCGCTCTAATACCAGAAGTTTTTGCAGGTAACTTTCACTTTCCGCCTCATGATGCAGCACGCGCTGATGCAGCCCGTCAATCGTGCGCTGGTAATAGAGAAAGGAAAAAACCGTGCCAACAAGCAGCAGCCCAAGCAGGCCGGCAATGATAAGCCCAATGGCATTGATCGTGATGGTGCGGCGCATGGAGTCACTATAAGCGACCCTTCAGCCTTTAAGAAATACGGTACGGCGAACGCCGCTCAATGGTGCAACTTTTGGTAGTGAGTGTGGCCGCAAAGCTGGGCGGCAAGGCACGCAACCCCGCTTGCCTGTTCCAGAATGGCGCAGAACTATCCGACACTCAGGCAGAACGTGGTTCGTTTTTTACTCCGCCGCCGGTGCTTCGGCCTCTTTCAGGCGCTTGGCTTCCTCATCGGCATTGATGATGTTTTCTTCCTTGTTGAGTGATGCCACCAGCCCGGAAAGCAGGCCGGATTCATCCTCTTTCTTCACCTGATTTTCCGCGTCGATCACCGCCCGGATGGAAGCATCGGCGCTGACGGCGCCGGCCTTGCCCAGCAGGGCATTTTCTGCCTGACTGCCGGCGTTGTTACGCTGACCTGCGCTGCCAAGCAGGGTGGTGCGCGCCTGTTGGCGTGCGGTGCTTTGCGCCGCTGCCTTGGTGCCCGGTTCCGGCAGGGTAAAATCCGGCGGGGTCACAAGGGATGGGCGTGAAACCACCATAAACTCATCGGGCGCGCTCATTTTCAGACCCAATTTTTCCTTCACGCTGCCCGTACCGCAACCAACCAGCGTGGCACCGATAAAAGCAAGCATCATTCCTTTTCTAATCATTTTGCTCTCCCTGTTCTCCGCGATGGCGAAAACTGGCCAGTAGCAACAGCATCGCCCCGCAGAACACAGCCATATCAGCAATATTAAACGCTGGCCAGTGATATCCCATCACGTGAAAATCAAAAAAATCCGCCACCGCGCCGAAGCGCAGGCGATCCGTAACATTACCAAGCGCGCCGCCGCAGATCATCCCAATGGCGATTGTTTCGAGGGATGTGTGCTCCGCCTTAAACAGCCAGATGATCAAAGCGAGGATGATGATTGCCGCCAGCAGGGAAAGCACCAGCTGCGGGTGTGCCACATCGCGCAGCATGCCAAAGCTGATGCCGGGGTTCCACACCATCACCAGATTGAAAAAAGAGGTGACTTCAATGGGCGGGCGGGCGTGAATCTGCACCTGCTCCAGCATCAGCCATTTATGGAGCTGATCCAGCAGGTAAAGCACCGCCATGGTGGGCGCGGCGCGCAGGGCTTTATCGCGGGAGGAAAGGGGCTGCATGATGCCGCATCATAAGCGGCAAGATTGCAAACCGCCAGCGGCAATATGGCCGCGCCGTACAAAAAAGGCCGCCGGAAGGCGACCCTTTTAGACACTGACATTTCAGAATTTGAGGCGCGCTTACGCTAACCCCCTATCTGATTTGTTGCTGTTTTTATGAGCATTGGCAGGGGTGGCCGTGTTTTTGCCTTCCCCGCCATTTTCGATGCCGTTGATCGGAATTTCCTCAATGGTTCTGGGAACGTTTACCTCCGGCGCCGGCAGCGTAACCGCCAGCCCCTCCAGCTCTTTCGGGTCAATACCACCAAGCGCTGCGTAAGCTGGCTTCGGCTCGGCGCCAGGCTGTGGCACGCCATTCACATCAATCGAGCCGCGCAAACTGGGATCAGGCTGTGTTTGCTTTTGGTATGTTTCAAACGTTTCTTTCAGCTTTCCGAAAACATTACGTTGCGCCACATAACTATTCTGAACGAAGCTATTAAGCCCCGCCTTATAAGTAATATTTGCATTGGCATCAATGGAGATATCGCCATTGGCAAGCCCCATCGCATAGCCCAAAGCCTTGCTAAGCTCTTGTTTGATAGTGTTTGCTTCATTAAACACCGTGCTGGTTTCACCGCCTTGAATATTTTCCAGCGTTCTGCCCTCTTCAATGGAGCCTTCTTTTATGGCGCGTTGCAAGGCCATTTCCGCCAGCACTCTGGGGTCGCTGGCTGTTTTCAGCATCTCAAGCACCTGCTTGGCTTCTTCCAATTCTTCTCCCAACGCTCCGCCTTGTACCGTCATTGAAGATGAAATGGACTTTTCAAACGCTTGGGTGGCGCCGGAAACATCGACAAAATATCTATAGAATTGGGGCTCTATTGCTCTCACATTGATGATTTCTACTGCTTTTTTCTCATAATCTGAAACGTCCGGTTGCTTGCCAAAAGCAACCTCGTTGGTTATTCTCAGCGCCATTGTGCCTTTGTCATACTCTTTTGTGGCCGCTTCTGTTCCTGTGCCTTCCATCACCGTCAGCAGTTTATAAGCATAACGAACATTCTGATCCATGATCCGATTGAAAAGCTCCAGCGTTAAAGTATCTTTTTGCTTTTCAGCATTAAAGGGATAGTTCTCATAATCATCATTAAGAAAGAGCTTTCGGAGGGGTGGCGCGCTTTCTTCGTTCGTAAGTTTTATTTCACTATAGAACGTCGCCCGCTTGTTGGGATCCAGCGCGCGCTCCAGAAATTTCCATAATTCCTCTTTTGTCGGTATCGGCGGCCCTTCCGTTGATGTGGTTGGATTTGTCATGTTCTCCCCCTGATGCTCCTGATGGCTATCATGCCTTATTCCCTCCCAAGCATACAACCTTAACGTTAACAAAGCCTAAAAAGATAGCGGCAAATATGCCATGATGTGGTGGTTAGGCGATGCCATTATTGTGCCCCTGTGCTGCGCGTGCCATGGGCAGGCTGAGATTGGCATGCGTGCTTTCAGCGCCGGCGGCGGCGGAAAGCGCCACGCCTTCTTCCTCCACCAGGCGGCTGATGATTTTATGCTGTTCTTTGCCTTTTTCCGGCAGCTTTTCCTGCTCCGCCCCTTGCTGTTGCTGGGCAGCGCGGATATCTTCCAGATTTTTCTTCAAGCCCTCCTGCAATTCTTTCGGAATGTTTTTGACATCGGCCTCTTTCAGCTTGTCGGCAAATTCATGCATTTTCTGAACAAAACTGTCCGGCGTGGGGAAGTCATTCTGAATCTGCACAGATTCTGTGCCCGTTCCGGTAATCAACGATTCATAATATTTTTCCATCAATTGTTCATTTTGCAGCGCCTCAATCAGCTCTTCCAGCCAGTCATTCCCTGCGCCTGCAATCACGCCGACCGGTGCCGGATATTGTTGGATATTCCGCTGTAGCTCTTTAAGCTTATTCATGTTCATGATGGGGGCAGGCTGCTCATTTTCCGGCCCATTCTTATCGTCCCGCTCCGTGTTATTTTGTCCGTCCGTGCCGCGGTCTTTTTCTTTTTCCTTTTCCTCTTCACTCCCTTCCTTCCGGCGCTTTTTCACTGCGTCTTCTGCCGCATCGCGGATGAAGTCCTGTTTCTGTAGATCCTTATAGAGCGCTTCGTAAAGCTCTTGCCATTCTTGCGGCATGGTTTCCGGGGTCATATCCTCCAGATTATTTTTGAAGAGATTCATATAGTCATCAAACTCTTGTCGATCAAAATTAACGCCATTTTCACGAAGCCGCTGAAAATACATTTCCAGCAGCTCCGGATCTCCCAGCATTTCACGCAATAAATTTAATTCTTCCTCATCCATTCCTGATGCTCCCTTATTCAGCCGGTTGAATATTCCATTCCAAACCATTAGGTTATCTGAGAAACGTAAAGAAACATTTAAACGATAGGAGCATAAATGGCCTATTCTGCAACAGTTTTGAAGGATGATGCGATGACGAAGCCGGCAAATATGGCGGAAATTGGCGCGGGTGCGCGCGCGGCGCAAGCCACTCTGGCCACGGCCGGGCGGGCGGCGAAAGATGCCGCGCTGGTGGCGGCGGCGAAGATTTTGCGTGCGCGGCAGGAGGAGATTCTTACCGCCAACGGAAAGGATATGGCGGCGGCCGAGGCACGCGGCACGGCCTCTTCTTTCTTGGATCGCCTGAAATTAACGCCGGAACGCATTGAGGCCATGGCCAAAGGGCTGGAGGATATCGCGCAATTGGATGACCCGGTGGGGCGTATTCTGGCGCGGTGGGATCGCCCCAACGGGTTGAACATCACCCGCGTGGCCGTGCCGCTGGGGGTGATTGGCGTGATCTATGAATCCCGCCCGAATGTAACGGCGGATGCCGCCGGGTTATGCATCAAATCCGGCAATTGCGTCATTTTAAGAGGTGGCAGTGAAAGCTTTTATTCCTCCGGCCTGATTGCGGATTGCATGCAGGAAGGGCTGAAGGAAGCCGGCCTGCCTGAAGCGGCCGTGCAGCTGATTCCCACCACTGACCGCGCCGCGGTGGGCGAGCTTCTGACCGCTTCGGACTATGTGGATGTCATCATCCCGCGCGGCGGCAAAGGGCTGATTCAGCGCGTGATTGAGGAAAGCCGCATCCCCACCCTGCAGCATCTGGACGGCAACTGCCACAGCTATATCCATGAAAAGGCCGACCCGCAAAAGGCCATCGCCGTGGTGGTAAACGCGAAAATGCGCCGCACCGGCGTTTGCGGCGCCACCGAATCGGTAGTGATTGACCGCGCCGTGGCAGCGGAAATTCTGCCCGCGCTGACGGACGCGCTGACGGAAAAAGGCTGCGTGCTGGTGGGAGATGAGGAAGCCGTGGCCATTGACGGCCGCATTGCCCCGGCAACGGCGGAGGATTTTGATACCGAATTTCTGGAGGCCAAACTCTCCGTCAAAATTGTGGCAAATCTGGAAGAGGGTCTTGCCTTTGTGGCGGCGCACAGCTCCGGCCATACCGATGCCATCATCACGGAAGATGATGCGGCGGCCGAAGCCTTCTTAAACCGCATTGACAGCGCCATTGTGGTGCTTAATGCCAGCACACAATTTGCCGATGGCGGTGAATTTGGCATGGGCGCGGAAATTGGCATTGCCACCGGCAAGCTGCATGCGCGCGGCCCCGTTGGCGTGGAGCAGCTGACCACCTTCAAATACCAGCTGCGCGGCAGCGGCCAGACCCGGCCTTAAAGCGCTTGCATGTATGTATGAGGTGGCCGCGCCCGGAATTACGGCCGGTGCATCTCATCTAAAAAGCCCTGCGTGGCCAGAGCATTGACTTTAAGCGGCGCGGAGGACTCCCACAAAAAATCATGCTGGGCGCGGAGCATCTCCGCCATTTCCTGGCTTTCAATGATAAAGCCGAAGCTTTCTGCGCGGCTGGAGAGGAACGCAATGCGGTTCTGATACATCCAATAGCCCATGGTGAAATTGAGCGGTTCCGGCGCGATGCGAATTTCGCGGTAAAACTCTTCCCCCACGCCCAGAAACGGGTTTTTCTCCACCACCGCTTCCTTCTGCGGCCAGATGGCGCGCGTATAGAGCTTGCGGCGGATGCGCTCCTTATTGTGATAGCGGAAGAAATCTTCCGAAAGAATCTCCATCATGCTCTTAATCGGCCATAGTGCATAGGTGGTGCATTCCCGAAAATTCAGCATATCCTTCAGCACATGCTGCACGCCTTCCACGCCTTCAAAAAGCTGGAAGCGCGGGCGCGTGGCACCAAACCCGCCGCGAGACATCAGCTCCGGTAAAATATCCTGAAAGGATTTCTGCTTGGCCTTAAGATTCTCAATCTGTTTTTGAAATATAGTATTTTCTAATTAATATTACGTTATGAAGGCGTGATTGACTGCGTCGTGATGGTTCATTCCGTTTGTTTTATTTTTGCGATATTTTCGTTTGATGACAGCCCATTG
>JAUIEX010000012.1 GCA_030429725.1 Alphaproteobacteria bacterium | reverse complement strand
ATAGGCAATGATTTCAGAAAGCATTGCCTATCTTGCCAAAAAAGGGCTGGAGCCGATGCTGGACGCCGAACATTTTTTTGACGGCTTTAAGGAAAACCCTGATTACACCATCAGCATTGCCAAAGCGGCCTATGATGCCGGTGCGCGCTGGGTGGTGCTGTGTGATACGAATGGCGGCACCTTGCCCCATGAAATCACCGAAATTATCGAGCAGGTGACCGCGCATATTCCCGGCACACATCTGGGCATTCATTGCCATAATGACACTGAAAACGCCGTGGCCAATTCACTGGCCGCCGTGCGTGCCGGTGTGCGTCAGGTTCAGGGCACCCTCAATGGCTATGGTGAGCGTTGTGGTAATGCCAATTTGGTGGCACTCATCCCAACATTAATGCTCAAAATGGGCTATGATGTTGGCATTTCACCGGAAAATCTCAAGCGCCTGACCAAAATCTCCAATGCGCTGGATGACCGCCTCAACCGCCCGCGTTACCGCCACGCGGCCTATGTTGGCGCTTCTGCCTTCGCGCATAAAGGTGGCCTGCATGTTTCAGCCGTGATGAAAAACCCCGATGCTTATGAGCATATCGCACCGGATGCCATTGGGAATGAGCGTATCATTCTTGTCTCCGACCAGGCAGGAAAATCCAACATTATCAATCGCATTAAACTTTTTGATGATTCCATTGACGTCTCCCATGAAGCCATCGGCAAATTGGTTGATATCGTTAAACAGCATGAAGCGCAGGGCTATGCCTATGACAGTGCCGATGCCAGCTTTGAGCTTCTGGCGCGGCGTGAGCTGGGGCAGCTTCCGGAATTTTACAATGTCCGCAGCTTCCGGGTGATTGATGAACGAAGATGGAATGCCAAGGGGCACCTGGTGACCTTCTCCGAAGCCAAGGTCAAACTCTCCCTGCCGGATAATCCTGATGAACTCAATATCGTGGTGGCTGAAGGCAACGGCCCTGTGGATGCGCTTTATACTGCCCTCATCAAGGGGCTGTCCCAGCGCTATCCGTCCCTCAAAAATCTGGTACTTAAAGATTATAAAGTTCGCATCATGCAGCCGGAGCGTGCTTCGGCCGCCGTCACTCGCGTTCAGATCGAGATGGAGGCTGAAAATGGTGAGCGCTGGAGCACGCTTGGCGTCTCCGATAACATCATTGACGCCTCCTTCAATGCACTGGACGATGCCTTTAACTACCATCTTTTTTACATGCAAAAATAAACATTTGGCAGGAAGGGAACATCGCATGGCCTATCAGAATCAGCTTGTTACCATTTTCGGCGGCACCGGCTTTTTAGGGCGCTATATCTGCCGGGAGCTGGCACAGGCGGGCTATCAGATCAATATCGTCTCCCGCTCCGTCGAGCGTGCCAAGCGCTGCAAACCGGCAGGCTCTGTCGGTCAGGTGCATGGAACCTCCGGCTCAATCCATAGCGATGAAGATGTTGCCAACGCCGTCAAACATGCGGATATTGTCATTAATCTCTGCGGCATTCTCTATGAATCCGGCAAGCAAACTTTTGACGCAGTCCATCACCGCGCCGCGGAGCGTATTGCCAAAGCCTGCACCAAAGCCGGCGTTCAAACCTTCATCCACATCTCTGCACTGGGCGTGGATCATGCGCCACAATCCGCCTATGCACGAAGCAAAGCAGCTGGTGAAAAAGCCGTTTTAAAAGCCTTTCCGAATGCCGTTATTCTTCGCCCCGGCATTGTTTTTGGCGCGGAAGATGCCTTCTTTAACCGCTTTGCCTCACTTGGGCGTTTCCTGCCTTTAATGCCGCTTATCGGTGGCGGAAAAACAAAGTTTCAGCCCGTCTATGTTGGTGATGTTGCCGATGCCGTTCTGGCAGCCATCACCCAGCCGAAAGCCCGTGGTAATCTTTATGAATTAGGTGGCAGTGAGGTGCTGACCTTCAAAGAAATTCTGGATTTCATCGCGCAATGCACCAAGCGCAAATTTCACTATTTCACGCTTCCTTTCTGGGCAGCACGGCTTCAGGGTGCAGCACTGGGTCTGTTGCCCAAGCCACCACTCACCCGCGATCAGGTCAGGCTGCTGGAAACCGATAATGTCGTTCAACCCAAGGCAAAAACATTAGCCACCCTCGGCATCAAGCCCACATCAATTGAACGCATCGTTCCCAATTACCTCACACGTTACGCCAAGCGTTAGACACAGGCAGGCGAAAGACCCCGGCCATGTCAGCACTCTCACCAACGCCGGATCAATTTTCCGCCACCCATCCGGAACATCACATCTGGGTTTCCGCTAATGCGGGAACGGGCAAAACCCGCGTGCTGGTCAATCGCTTCCTTCGGCTTCTGCTGCGTCAAACACCACCGGAAAATATCCTCTGCCTCACCTATACCAACGCCGCCGCCAGTGAAATGAAAGAGCGGCTTTTCAAGGCATTAGAAGCATGGGCGGTGATCCCGGAATCAGAGTTATCCGAAACGCTCACTTTACTCGAAGGCACGCCACCCTCCCAATCCACGCTCCAATTGGCACGCAATCTTTATCTGACACTGGTGGATCAAAACAGCCGCCTGCAAATTCAAACCATTCATAGTTTTTGCCAAAAGCTTCTGTCACAATTCCCACTGGAAGCCGGCATTTCTCCGCAAACCACATTGGCGGATGACACCGCCATTGAGCACCTTAAAGAGCAATGCTGGTCTGGCTTCATCAGCGGCTCACCATCAGAAGCGCTGGCCACATTGTTAACTGTCACCGCTTCAAACAACCTTAAATCCCTTTTATTCAAGCAATTGGATCAGCCTTCTATTGCGCCTGATCTCAGTGAAGAAAATATGTTTCAACTGCTTTCTAATTTCCTCGAAATCCCGCCGGAAGCAACAATTGAGACCACCATCGCCGCACTTAATCAACATATTCTCAACTCCGGCACAGAGTGGCATCAGGCCATCACAATCCTGCAGGAAAACCCCACCGCGAAAGATACCAAAACATACGATGCCATGCGGCAATGGGCGCACTCATCCAATGCCGGCATCGCGGAAAGAAGCGCCACATTTACTGCCCTCTGCAAAGCACTCCGCACCAAACCGCCTTATGCCGCCAGCCGCAGAAAGAAGCACCCGGAAATTTGTTCCTATCTCGATGATTTGCATTTACGTGCGAAAGCGGCGATAGAAACCATTGCTGCCTGCCACTGCCGGACGCATACACTGGCCTTTCTATCGCTAAGAAAAACTCTAAAAAAAGAATATGATAACACGCTCAAACAGCATCATTTTCTGACCTATCAAAGCCTGCTCGATAAAAGCTCCGAACTCCTTCAACAAAGCGATATGATGCCATGGGTGCTCTTCCGATTGGATAATAAAATCAGCCATGTTCTCATCGACGAGGCACAGGATACCAGCCGGCAGCAATGGCAAATTGTCCGAAACCTGATGGCGGAAATTTTTACATATCAGGAAGATGGCACCCCTCCGCGCACCCTATTTGTTGTTGGGGACGAAAAACAATCTATCTTTCGTTTTCAGGGCGCTCATCCTGAAATTTTCGCCAGCGAGTCAGGCTATTATGCTGAAAAATCAAAAGCCTCTTCACAGCATTTTGCGGCCGTTTCGCTGCAAACCTCCTTCCGCTCCACACCAGCCATCCTTGACGTGGTGGATGCCACATTAGCGGAAATTTCCGATTACCTGCCCAAACAAACCCACACACCGCACCGCACGGGCACGCAGGGAAAAGTTTGCCTCTGGCCACTGACCACGCTGGAAAAATCAACAGCACAAACACCCACCATCACCAATAATATTGAGCAACATGCCGATCTGCTGGCCTCGGAAATAGCACAATGGCTAAAGCATCAGCGCCTCAACAGCGCCACAGGGAAACCCGTTGAGCCACAAGATATCTTGATTTTAGTACAAAAGCGGCAACCTTTATTGCCTTCCCTGATTCGGGCATTAAGGCACCATCGCGTGCCTTGCAGCGGGCTGGATCGACTGACAATTGCCGAGCATCTCATTACGTTAGATATTCTGGCGCTGATGCAATTTATCTGCCTGCCGGATGATGATCTGAACCTTGCCAACCTCTTAAAGTCCGCTTTCTTCCGCGTCACCGAAGAGCAGCTTTTTCATCTGGCATGGGATCGCGGCGCAGAAAGCCTGTGGCAGCGTGTTCAACAATCGGCAGCGCTTTTAGAAATTGCCGATCGCCTTCGGATTTACCGTGAAGAATTTCATGGAAAAACCGCCATCGAAATCATCACAAATCTTCAAAATAACCCATCCATCATGTCGTCATTCTATGAGGAATTTTCGGATGAAACTGATGATATTCTACAAATTTTACAGCAAATGGCGGTGCAGTATCTCCAAAATAACCCACCTGCCCTGCACGGCTTTATCCGCATGGTTCAGGAAAATAAACACAGCATTAAGCGTAACAGCAATGCCCCCGGCCATGTGACACTCAGCACCGTGCATGGCGCCAAAGGGCTGGAAGCCCCCATTGTGATTCTGGCCGATGCGCAGCGTGGCTCCCGCTCTGATAGTGACGGCATCTATTCCTTCAATAACCTTCCTATCTTTCCCGGCGGTGAAAAATTTCACAGCAGCGCCGTAAAATCACTCAAAGATACACTGAATAATGAAAATATAGCGGAATATCACCGCCTGCTTTATGTTGCCCTCACCCGTGCTAAAGATGAATGCTACATCACGGGATATACTAAAAAAAATCTCTCAAAATCAAGTTGGTACACCGTCATGCAATCTGTCATGCACCAACTTACCGATGCGCATAATGACGCACAAAAACTTGCCAATGGCGGCATTGCTTACCCAAATAACACCACTCACTTCCTCACATCACAAGAGCTGGGTTCCAACATCAATGAAATTGCCGCCTCTCAACCGGACGCATTTTCACCGCCCGTCACCTGGGAGAAATCTGCACCTTCCGGCATCACTCCCACTCCGGTCTCCGTTACCGGGCTAATGGCACAGAAACAGCCGGCGTTATTCGAAGCCAATCAAAATGATGAACCTCCGCAAGCGGTGATGGACGCCGCCAGCCGTGGCACTATTCTGCATCACATGATGGAACGCTGTGCCGCACAATATATCACCGGCCAGCCTATCACATCTGCGGCGCTTCAGGCAGCACCCTTGCCGCCGCACCTCAGCCCCGCCATGCGGGAGGCCATCACCGCGCAAGCCGTCTCCTGCTGGCAGCATCCTGAATTTCAAGCCTGCCTTACACAAGGCCGTTTGCTGGTGGAACAAACCGTCTATGGCACACTCAACCAACGCAGTGTTAAAGGCATCATTGATGTATTGGTCGAAACGCCGGAAATTATTCATATTATTGACTATAAAACCGGGCATTCCTCCACGGAAAAATATTCTTATTACGCCACCCAATTGATTTATTATCAAAAATTGCTGCAACCGCTTTACCCAACCTTACCCATTAAGTGCCACTTATTCTGGCTGGACGAAGAAAAATGGCAGACCATCACAACCGAAGAAACCCACATCGCAGAACAAGAAATGCTCCAGCAGCTAAGAACCGGCAATCAAATGTAATCCCGTGGCTTGACTTGTAGCACGCAGCGCCACATATAGGATCAGGTAAACAATGGAGATAATTTATGGCCGATGCAGTGACTGATGCAAATTTTGAACAGGATGTGCTTTCATCCGATAAGCCGGTTTTGGTGGATTTTTGGGCAGAATGGTGTGGACCATGCCGCCAGTTGGGTCCGATTATTGATGAGCTTGCTCAGGAAAAAGCGGATAAAGTCAAAATCGTTAAAATGAATATTGATGAAAATCCGGAAACACCTTCCAAGCACGGTGTTCGGGGTATTCCAACGCTGATTCTTTTTGAAAATGGCAAACCGGCCGCCACAAAAGTTGGTGCTTTACCAAAAGGTGCATTGTCCGAATGGTTGGATGGTGAACTTGGTTAACCATACCAAGAAACTGTTAAAAAGGCCGCTTATGCGGCCTTTTTTATGCCGCTATTTTTGCTTTAAGCTTTTAATGCAATCATCAAAATCCTTACATTGCCTTACATGCCGCAGAGAAGCCGCCCCTTCGCTGGAAACTCCCTTCCCGTAAATGGGCGTTAACAGCATATCATCCAGTACCATTGTCACCACAGGATCCCCTTTGGCGCGGTTTTCTTTTTCACGATCCGTTACCCCGGCAAGATAGTGGTTTGTCATCTGTATTTCATAAGTATCTGACGATTTCTCACCCTGTATACTCAACGCAAACTCCACCAATTTACGCCCGTCATACACGTTTGCTTTCAAAGCCGGTGAGCCGCCTTTTTGCCATTTATCAATATGCTGATACACTAAAAATACAACATTCAGCGGGTCAATTGCCCCTTTTTTATCAGCATCCGCCACCTTTGGCCGCTTCCAATCCTTGTCCGGTGGGTTTACCTCTTCAGTCTTTAGCTCGCCATTATCATTAAACTCCAAACGCTGAACACGCTTCTTACCACGCAATTGATGGCTCATCTCAAACATTAAGGGCTTCACTTGCCGCCCGCTGCAACGCGCCTTGCTTGATCCCTGTGCTTTAAACTTTGTCGCCAGATTGGCCACACCATATGCCTGCGCATAAAGCCTGATCGTGCAGTACCCTCCTTCCCTGGCAACTTCCACCACCACATCTCCCACATGCATCCCAAGCCAGGAGACTTCAAAATGCTCCACCGCATCGGGGTATGGCGAAGATACCTTCCTTATCCGTGGGGCTTTGCCGGGTGCGGCCTGCTTCATGCCGCTTAATTCATTTCTCACTTCATCCACCGGGTTTTCAACCAAGGCGGTTTGTTTTTCCGGCGCATGGCTGCAGCCCACCATCAGCAGAAGAAGAAACAATACTGAAAATTTTTTTGCTTTCACCCTGCGTATATAGTCAACCTGATACAAACTGTCACCTGAGAGTATGACAAGTGGAATTTTTTGCCCTTATTTCCAAAAATATCTCGCACGCCACATCAAAAACTTACCTAACAAGAATAATAGAATCTTTTTTATTATTAAAAATCATATAGTTATATTTTTAATCTCTAATTGGCACGCCACCTGCATGTAGTTGGGTGAGAAAAATTATGAATGCGTTATTGACCAATCTTTTAAACATCGCCCCCAACCAAGGGGCTTCTGTCGGTGCGCTTTTCTCAAATTCGGCACAGGCCGGGGGTGCATTACCATCCACTACAGCGGGTGAGTTTTCCTCGCTGTTCTCTTCCCTTTCCAATCCTTCCAACCTTGTGGAAGGTGGTGATACCTCCGCCCTGTTAAAGCTTCTACAAACTCTTGATATTCAATCATTAACAGCACCACAGCAGGAACAACTGCAGCAATTACTGGCAGCATGGGAACAAGCTGGTATTGATGATACCAAATTGCTCAATTCCATCACCGCCAAGCTCGGGGAGGTGCAATCCGCCCTCAAATCATCCTTCCAGTCACAGGAATCACAGGCTAAAACTAACGGCATTGACGCCGCCTTTGCCGAGCTGGATGCTTTAAATGGCATCCAGCCTCAAGCGCCCTTAACCGCGCCTTATGCGCAGCAAGCCGCGCAGCCACAAGTGCCGCCGGAACAAGCGCAGGCTAACACGCAACCAGCTCAGCCCTTCGCTAAACTCCCTGATGCGGCAACCAATAATGCGAATGCCAATGCAGCCTTTATCAAGGCGTCCGAGACTCAAAGCGAGGTTGAAAGCGCCTTGCTTTCCCAGCAGGCTTTTGCCTCACGCAATGCGGGCACTCAGCAACAGGCCGCTGCTGCAACGCAAATCACTCCCCCCATTAAAATCAGCAACGCGGATCTTGCCCAACAGGATCAGGACATTTTGCTGGCAACGGCAAAAATCACTCCCTTTGCCGGCGTGGCCAAAGCCTCATCTTCCGATGATGCTAAACCCACCGCCACCTCACGCAAAGATGCATTATTAGAAGTGCTGGGTCTGGGCAAGCAATCGCAAAACTCTTCATTGCAGGCAACCGGGGCAGTTCATAACTTCACCAAGCCCATTATTGCCCAGGCCGGCTTGCCGGATAGCGCGCTTGAATCATCACCAGCCATACTCAATGGAACTTCCGGCCACCAGCCGCCGGTAACAACACAGCCCATGAGTGATGTGGTACGCGCACATGGCCAGTTCATGCTCAACCACAATCCGCAGCAACCAACACAAGCCACTCCGGCAGATCAGGTCAGCGTTCAGATCACCAAAGCACTGGCAGGTGGTGACCAGAAAATTTCTATTCAACTCACGCCCGAACATCTCGGCAAAGTGGATATTCAGATTGAAGTGATGCGCCACCAAAGCGCGAATATTATTATCCGCGCCGATAATGCGGAAACACTTGATATTCTTCAGCGTGATGCGCGCATGCTTGAACGCGCCTTAAACGATGCCGGCATCAAGGCAGATACAAGTAACATGCAGTTTAACCTGCGTGACGGCGGCGGCAACGCCTTCGCCCAACAACATGGCAGCCAGCAATATAAACAATCGCTTGGCACAGGCTATAACCCATCACTTGTGAATGAAATTGCGAATGATTTAGAGGGTTTATCCCTGCGCTATGTCAGCAACCGAGCGCTGGATATTTCAGCTTAGAAAGAACATGAGGAGAGAACCATGGCAGATATAACAGAAGTAACCAACACCATCCCACAGCTGGGGAAAACCACTCAGGGAAGTGCAGCCCTTGAGGCCGCCGGTAGCAGTAAAAGCAACGAAATTTCTTTTGGTAATGATCTCAAAACATTCCTTACTTTGTTTTTAGCGCAGCTGAAAAATCAGAACCCGCTGGAACCACAGGATTCATCGGAATTCACCAAGCAAATTGCAGATCTTTCCAGCGTGGAACAGGCCATTGCCACAAATGAAAAACTGGATCAGCTCATTGCCTCGCAGAATGTGAATGATGCTGCCGGTCTGGTTTCCTATGTTGGCAAGCAGGTGGAAGTGCTGGGCGAACAGGTCACACTGGTGGAAAACGGCACCACACGCTTCAGCTATGAGCTTTCCCAGCCCTATGATTACGCCTTCTATAATGTCACGGATCAGGCGGGCAATCTGGTCTATGTCGGCGACGCCGAGCGCACCTCCGGCCATCACAGCATTGTCTGGAACGGCAAAGACACAGAAGGCAACATCGTTGACCCCGGTAAATATACCGTCCGCGTTACCGTCAGAAATGCTGCGGCATCCGACCCGGTGGAAGTCCCCACTTATGTGCTTGGCACGGTTGAGGGCGTTTTAATTGATCAGGGCGGATCACGCCTTGTCGTCGGCGACGAGGAAATCCCCGTCGAGGATGTAAAATTCATTGGTCAGGAAGCAAAAGCACTGACCGTCTAACCAAATGTAAGTAAGTTAAGGAGAACTCTCATGTCATTAACATCATCACTTTTTTCCGGCGTATCCGGCCTCACAGGTCAAAGCCGCTCCATTAGTATCATCGGTGATAACATCGCCAACCTTTCCACCGTTGGTTTTAAATCCGGTGAAGCAACCTTCTCATCCCTTGTGACGGCCGATGCCGCCACGGTAGGTGGTGCAGGTACAACCAGTTCAAACCGTCAGAATATTGACCAGCAGGGTCTTATTCAGGGCACGGGCGTTGCAACGGACGTTGCTATTTCCGGTCAGGGCTTCTTTGTGGTCAAAGATAATCCTGAATTTGGCGATGGCTCCTACACCTACACTCGTGCCGGTTCTTTCCGTCAGGATGATCTGGGATATTTTGTCAACACGGCCGGCTATTACCTTCAGGCATGGCCACTGGATAATGAAGGCCTACGCCCCGGTGAAATTGGCAACGAGAACACCACTTCCAGCCAGCTTTTGGAAAGTTTGCAAAGCGTGAACACGCGGGATATTTCCGGTCTGGCATTTGCCACCACACGGGTGGAGCTTGGTTTGAACCTGGACGCCAGTGAAAATATTCTTCAAGGCGCGGGCGATACGTTCACCCCAAGCGGTGCGGATACATCCGGCGCTAACTATGGCATTGATGCGGATGATGTGCTGATCCAAACCGGTACGGTGGGCGGCGGCGCCACCGGTATCGTCATCGGTGATCAACTTTCCGTTACATTGGGAACAGGCAATACTTACACCTTCACCTATGGTGGCATAGCCTACTCCGATGCCGTCACGGTTGGCACGCCACTATTCGGTGCCACCTCCGCCGGTGACCGCTTCACCGTTCCAACCGATGGTGATAATTTTACTGTTGGCACCGGCTCCGTTGGAACCTTCACCTTTACTTATAAAGATCAGGGAACGGTCAGTACCGATCTGGGTGAATTTAACAGCTTAAGCACCCTGGCAGAAGCCATTGATAATGTTGATGGCCTCTCCGCACGTGTGGCAAATAACCGCCTCTGGATAGCACCGGATGATGCTAATGAAGCCATGACCATTACGGATGTCACCGGCACCATCGCAGCGGATATGGACGCCACCGCTGCTCCCGCCACTTTTGTCACCACCACTGCCGGCACTAACCGCTTTGCATCCCTGCAGGGTCTGGCCAATGTTGCCATTGAAACAGGTGAACTGGGCGCAACGGTCAACAGCCCGGCCAATGCTTCCACGGCAGAGATTTATGCGCTGGATCCACTGACAACTATTCTGTTTGACGAGGATGCCACCTCCAATGATGGTACATTCAAACTGGAATTTGATCTCACACGCGGCACCGTCACTCCCGGCACACCGCCTGATTATGCCGATGTTACCATTGACCCCATCTATGCCGCCACCGGTGGCGGGCCAACTTCACCCAGCTCCAATATGGCCTCCGGTGAAATTTCTCCGAATTTCAGCCGTAACATCAGGATTTTTGATTCACTGGGTAATGGCCATGATGTGCGGGTTAATTTTGCAAAAATCGGCAATAACCTCTGGGCATCGGAAGTGGTTGCCGTTAATCCCGATGAACTTATCAGCAACCGGGAGGATGGCTTGATTGCCTATGGCAATATTGAGTTTAACGGTGACGGCACATTACGTAACGTGGATGCCGGGCTTACTAATCCAGTTAGCATCGTCTGGGCAAATGAAGCATTAAGCAGCAGCATTTCCTTTGATTTTGGAACCGCAGGCCTGCCCGGCGTTGGCCTTTCAGACGGCCTCAGCCAGCTTAGCGGTAATTATAACGTACAATTTGCCGATCAGAATGGCGCCGGCTCCGGTCTTCTCAGCAGCCTGGAAATTAACGAAATTGGCGAAGTGATTGCTAATTTCAGTAACGGTGAGTCGCGTAAAGTATTCCAGATTCCGTTAGCCGCATTCCCTAATGCCAATGGCCTGACGGCACAGGAAGGAAACGTCTTTGATCAATCCGATAACTCAGGTGAATTCTCTCTGCAGGTTGCAGGGGGCGCAGGTGTTGGAAAGATTTCCGTCCGGGCGTTGGAGCGTGCCACAACTGAACTATCAGAAGAATTAACCCTTTTGATTGAGGCACAACGCGCTTTCCAGGCGAACACCAAGATCATCACCACGGCGGATGAGCTTCTGGAAGAACTCAACCGAATCTAGGTGGAAATAACCGATAAGTAGTAGGCAGTTCAGGCTGCTTACTACTTATTGCTTTCCGCCAGGTATTCTGCCGCCAGGCGCACATAATTATCCGCAGAAACCGGAATAAAATCCTTCTCCGCCTGCGTCATTTCACGCAGAAGTTTGGCCGGGTTTCCGCCCCAGATTTCACCTTTCGGCACGGTTTTACGTGGTGTCACCAATGCTCCTGCCGCCACCATACCACCAACGCTGACCACAGCATCGTCCATCACCGTGCTATGCATCCCAATAAAACTACCATCCTCAATCGTGCAGCCATGCAACAACACACTATGCCCAATTGTCACCCCGCTGCCGATAATCGTTGGGCTGGTGACGCGCGTTACATGCACCACCGTACCATCCTGAATGTTCGTACGCTCACCAATGCGGATATGATTGACATCCCCGCGAATCACGCAGCCAAACCACACCCCGGCTTTACTGCCAATTTCAACATCACCAATGATCACCGCGCCCGGCGCAATAAACGCATCCGGCGCAATTTTTGGAAGCTTTCCTTTATAGGGAAGAATGATTGGTTCGTATGACATCACCGCATTATAAAGTATATCTCAACAAACGAAAGTCATACCTCCACGGCGTTACCGCACTAAGGAAAAAGCGCCAGACTTTCCAGCCCCTCGGCTTCCGAGAATCCAAACCGGATATTCATATTCTGCACCGCCTGCCCGGAAGCACCTTTCACCAGATTATCAATCACTGAAAGCACAATAATCCGCCCGGCAACACGATCTTCAAACAGGGCAATCCGACATTGATTGCTGCCCATCACATCCCGTGTTTGCGGCGTTTTTCCTTCGGGAAGCACCACCACAAAAGGATCATCCCGGTAAGCATCCGTTAACGCTTTTCGTGCTTCTTTGATTGTCTTCCCACCTAGAAATGTCGCATAAATACACGACAATATCCCCCGGTTCATTGGCACCACCTGCGGTGTAAAGCTAATCTGCACGGCTTCACCTGCCACCTTGGAAAGCTCTTGCTCCACCTCAGCCACATGCCGATGACCACCAATGCCGTAAGGCCGCACGGAATCATTCACTTCCGTAAACAAATTGGCCGTCTTCGCACCCCGCCCGGCACCGGTAATTCCGGATTTGGCGTCCACAATAATACCCTCACCGGAGATTATTTTCTGCCGAAGCAGCGGCAGCAACGGCAGCAACATCGATGTTGGATAACAGCCCGGACAGGCAATCAGCCGCGCGCGCCTCACAGCGTCCCGCGCATGCTCCGTTAAGCCATAAACCGCGTTTGCTTGCAGTTCCGCCGCAGTATGCGGCACCGCATACCACGCCTCATAGGTTGTCGCATCGTCAATCCGGAAATCCGCTGACAGATCAATAATCACCACAGACTCAGGGATTCTCTTTGCAATATTATGCGTGGTGGCGTGCGGCAAACAGCAAAAAGCCACGTCCACTCCCGTAAAATCAACCTCATCAAATGTCACAAGATCCGGCAAACCGGCACCGTAAAGATGGCTGTAAAGTTCATCCGCCTTCTTTCCGGCGTTACTCTCTGCCACCAATGCCGCAATCTTCACCTTGGAATGGTTTGAAAGCAGCCGAATCAGCTCCGCTCCCGTATAGCCACTTGCGCCAATAATCACTGCGTTAATCATCTTCTTACTCATTTTGGTTATGTAGCATATTGGCGTTATGCCGTCATGATAGCATTTCACACAATCTGCAAAATTTTTTAGCTGATACGAAAAGGGGCGCCGTCGCGCCCCTGTAATCTCGTAAGATAAGTATCTTTCTAACGCTTCGAGAACTGGAAGCTACGACGGGCCTTCGCCTTACCGTATTTTTTACGCTCAACAACACGACTGTCGCGAGTTAAATATCCACCCCGGCGCAATATTGTATGCAAATCAGGAGCATAAATATCCAACGCACGGGAAATACCATGACGCACCGCACCGGCCTGCCCGGAAAGTCCACCACCTTCAACCGTCACGAATGCATCAAATTTATTGAGCGTTTCCGTTGCGTTGAATGGCTGATTCACCAACATCTGCAGCACAGGACGTTTGAAATAATCATTCATCGGCTTCTTATTAACAAAAACTTTTCCGGTTCCGGGTTTAATCCAAACACGGGCGGAAGAAACTTTACGACGACCGGTTGCATAAGCACGGCCCAGCTTATCAACTTTAGAAACACGCTCTATCGCCTGCTCCGCCACTGCCGCTTCAGTTGCTTCTTTTGCCTCAACCGGCGCTTCGTTTTTTTGAGTTTCAGACATTAGTTACGCTTCCTGTTTTTTTCGTTCTTTTCGGCCAGATTCAATTGTTCAGGCTTCTGAGCTTCATGTGGATGAGCATCACCGGCATAAACATGCAGCTTTTTCATTTGACGACGACCCAGCGGATTACGCGAAATCATACGCTCCACCGCTTTGACCACCAAACGCTCCGGAAAACGGCCATTTAGTTGGGTGTCTGCATTAATGCTTTTAATACCACCAGGGAAACCGGTATGCCAGTAAAACACCTTCTGCTCACGCTTCTTTCCGGTCAAATGTACTTTATCAGCATTCACAACCACAATATGATCGCCACAATCCATATGCGGTGTGTAGGTCGGTTTATGCTTTCCGCGCAACATAGTTGCCACCTGGCTGGCAAGGCGGCCAAGCACCAAGTCTTGCGCATCAATAACCCACCATTTCTGCTGAATTTCAGATGGTTTAGCACTGTATGTTTTCATAATAGCCTCGTCTAAGAGCGCGTTGTTTACGCGCTTGCGTGCGGCGTGTCAATAAAAATTGCAGCATTTTTCCTTAGTCGCAAGGCTGCAAGCGTATAATTTTTGTTATACCATCCGCATGTTTCTGCGCCACATATAACATCCCACCATCTGCGGCCATGGCTTCAACCTCCTCCGCCACACTGTATGGCATCGTGTCACAAGACTGCCCGGCCTGACCGTTAAGGGCTCCCATCAGCTTCATCATCACCAGAATAATGGTAAAAAGCATCGCACAAACAAGTAAAATGCCCTGAACAATCACGACACGCTTCCAGAATGTCAGACTTCCTGCCATAAGGTGGCTATGACAGAAGAATCTTCCCAACACCAGCACATTCTTATCTCCCCGGAACAATCCGGCCAGCGGCTGGATGCCGCACTGGCGCTGCAAACCGGCCTCACCCGCGCACGCATTCAATCACTGCTGAAAGATTGCGCCATCATCACTCAAACCGGCAGCACACCTAAAGCGTCTTACAAAGTGCAGGCCGGAGAAGAATATAACCTTACCATTCCGGCGTTAAAACCAAGCCTGTTAGTGCCCTCCCCCTCCATTCTGTTGCATATTGCCTATGAGGATGAGGATATTCTGGTCATTGATAAACAGGCCGGGTTAACCGTCCACCCCGGCGCCGGCCAGCATCAGGACACACTCGCCAACGCCTTGCTGCATCATTGCAAAGGCTCTCTCTCCGGCATTGGCGGCGTGGAGCGCCCGGGCATCGTTCACCGTCTGGATAAGGATACCAGCGGCTTATTGGTCATCGCCAAGCATGATGAGGCTCACCGGCATTTATCGGAGCAGTTGCAAACGCGCAGGCTTAAGCGAATTTACCATGCGCTGGTGTGGAACATCCCTTCCCCTGCAGAGGGAACCATCCACACCCGGCTGGATCGCCACCCGAAAGACCGCACCAAACGCACCGTTGTTAAAACCGGCGGAAAAAGCGCCACCACCGATTATCAAACCTTGCGTGTGCTGCTGGCGGGCAAGGCCGCCCTGGTGGAATGCACGCTGGATACCGGTCGCACGCACCAAATTCGCGTCCATATGCAACATATCCGCACGCCCATCATCAGTGATCCCGTCTATAGCCCGCCACTCCACGGTAAATTCCTGCAAGCCCTGCCCCAGCCCGTTCAGCAGGCACTTTCCGCACTCACGCGGCAGGCGCTCCACGCCCATCAACTCACCCTCATTCACCCCAAAACCGGGGAGGAAATGACCTTCCAAAGCCCCCTTGGCGGCCAAACCAGCCAGGATATCGGCACGGTGATGAAGGCAATGGGATAGCTCCCCCTTTACGGGGGAGTCGAGAAGCCGTCAGCAAAGCGCGGCGACTCGGTGGGGGGTTATTTTGTCGGCAGTGGGCAGTACAGTTTGCAGTAAATATGGACCCCCACCGGAATCAGAGATTCCGACTCCCCCGTGAAGGGGGAGTTATCCTCGCTATTATCATGAGCGGCCTTTCAAATCTGTATTTTTATATATTTTTCAACGTTTTTATGGTATCCTTCAGTTTCGTTCTTTTTCCGGGTCGTGCAATTCTTTGGCGTCAGCCAAAGCCCCGGGGTTATAGTCGTGATGACTGAAACAGTGCAGCTCTTTCTGTCGTCATGGTGGGAGAGTGTGAGGAGCAATCCTCTTAATGCTGTTTTCCGTATGATCACCCTACGATCTGACGGACTGTTTTGTGCCGCGCCCGCGGCTGTGTTCAATCACACGCATTGCAGAATCATGACCATAACGCGGTAGCCTTACCTGCGTTGTGAAACCAATTTTTTTTAACTCTAAAAAAAAGAGTATGAAAAAAATAACTTTTTTGCTTTCCATCCTGCTGGTCTGCACCGCCTGTAAAAAGGATGAGTGTGAGTCTATGACTCACGCTCCCTGCTATCAGGTAGCTGTAGACTTGGTGGCTGAGGGAGGCACCGCGACCTTCATGGTTGATGGTGCTGACCAAAGCGTGATTGAAAGCGGTGTCTTGCAAGATAGACTTACCATCTATCTTGTGCTTCGCGACACAGCGGAGCATGACACTGCATTCTTCACGCCTGCCGCCACGAACTACACGGTAGCAGGCCAGCAAGGGTCCGGCGATCTGTGCATTTGCACAGATCGCGCCAGACGAAGCGTCGCTCTCACCTACGTGGGAGCATATGACGCAGAACTGAAGATCAAGCAATAGCTTGATCTTCAGATGAGACCAGGGCGCCCGGCACGAGGGCGCCTTTTTTTTATTCAGATAATAGATAATTGACAATAAGCAACTGATTATAATCTATAATACTCACTTCCCCAAACACCATAACATGATGGCTTTCTGCACATGCAGGCGGTTTTCGGCTTCATCAAAAATCACGCTGCGCGCACCATCCATAACAGAGCCCGTTGCTTCCTCTTCCCGATGTGCCGGCAGGCAATGCAGGAAAATCGCATGCTCCGCCGCAAGATTCATCACCGCGTCCGTCACCTGATAGGGCGCCAGCAGCGCCTTGCGCCGCTCCGCATCATTATCACCCATGGAAACCCACGTATCCGTTGTCACCGCATCCGCGCCACGCACCGCCTCTTCCAGATCCTGCGTAATCGTTACATTCGGGCTGGAAACCTCCATAAAAGCCAGCTCTTCCGGCGCGGCAATCTGCAACTGAAAGCCAAACGCATCCGCGGCATGAATCCAGCTTTGCGTCATATTATTACAATCCCCCACCCAGGCAATCGTACGCCCCTTAATTTCTCCCACATGCTCTTCAAAGGTGAACACATCCGTCATCACCTGACAGGGATGGCTGGCATCCGTCAGCCCGTTAATCACCGGCACATCGGCATATTCCGCCAGTTTCTGCAAACTGTCATGCTTAAAAGTGCGGATCATGATCATATCCAGATAGCGCGAAAGCACCCGTGCGGTATCCTCAATCGTTTCCCCGCGCCCAAGCTGGGAATCCTGACTGGTCATCACCACCGCATGCCCGCCCAGCTGGCTGATGCCAACCTCGAAGGAAACCCGCGTCCGTGTGGAAGCCTTCTCAAAAATCATCCCCAGCTGCACATCTTCCAGCAGCTTTGGCCGCTTGCCGGCTTTCAACCCCGCCTTCAGCTCACCGGCGCGCTTCAGAATGCCGCGCAGCGTAGCTTCATCATGGTCGTGAATATCTAAAAAATCTCTTTTTGTCATAATGTTACCTTTATAAAGCGTCATTGCGAGGAGGTTGAAAGCCAACGCGGAAATCTTCATGAAGCAGGAGAAAGATCGCGCTATTCATCCCACTCGCTCACACTGACGTAAAACTCACCCCATAAGCTCCTTACACACCTCGCGGATGGCGGCGATGCCTTCATCCACATGTTTTTCTTCTAAAATCAATGGTGGCAAAAAGCGCACCACATTCTCCGCCGCCGGCGCCGTCAACACATGCTTCTTGCGCAGTTTTTCAACAAAATCCTTCGAATCCGTTGCCACACGCAGCCCAATCATCAGCCCGCGCCCGCGCACCTCCTGCACCATCTCCGGAAATTCCTGAGCCAATTGCTGCAATTGATGGGTGAAATAATCCCCCACCTTCACCACATGCTCCAGAAATCCATCCGCCAGCATCACCTCCATGGTTGCCGCGCACACCGCCACCGCCAGCGGATTGCTGCCATAGGTGGAGCCATGCGAACCGGCCGTCATATGCTTGCCAACCCGCTCATTCACCAAACATGCGCCCAGCGGAAAGCCGCCGGCAATGCCTTTAGCGGAGGAAGTGATATCCGGTGAAACGCCCGTCCATTCATGGGAAAAGAACTTGCCTGTACGCCCCATGCCGCATTGCACGCCGTCAAACATCAGCACCAGATCATGCCGGTCACATAATTTTCTTAAACCCTGCAAAAATTCAGCGGAACACACCCGCACGCCGCCCTCGCCCTGCACCGGCTCAATCAATATGCCGCCCGTATGTTCACCAATGGCCGCTTCCACAGCATCAAGATCACCAAACGGCACTTTGTCAAACCCATCCACCGCCGGCTCAAACCCCTCCAGCACTTTGGGCTTGGCCGCAGCGGAAATCGTCGCCAGCGTGCGCCCATGGAACGCCCCTTCAAACGTAATCACGCGAAATTTATTCGGGTTGCCCACACCGTGCTGATATTTACGGATCATCTTCAAGCCCGCTTCCACCGCCTCCGCCCCGGAATTGCAGAAGAACACATAATCGGCAAAATCCGTCGCATCGCAAATCTTCGTCGCCAACGCTTCCAGCCCGTCAATCTGATACATGTTGGAGGTATGCCACAATTTCTCGCCCTGCTCTTTCAGCGCCTTCACCAAGGCCGGATGGCTGTGCCCCATGGAGTTCACGGCAATGCCCGCCGCCAGGTCAAGATAGCGATTTTCCGCCGCATCAAAAAGATAAACGCCTTCCCCTCGGGTGAATGTCAGATCGCACCGCGCATAAACCGGCAATACATGGCTCATTGATGATAACTCCCGTAAAAAACCAAAGAGCAATTATGCAGGAAGCGAAGGCCAAGTCAATGGGGCGAGACGGAATTTCAGAAGCCCAAAACGCAAAAAGCCCCGCACACCCTTACGGGGGCGAGGCTTTTCCTGTCAATCCTTCACATCATTTCCTGACAGGCTCAGAGATGATGCGGCTCGCTTACGCGAGCATGGTCGCAATGGTTTGGATGGCGCCGTAGATGGCGGCCATTCCACCGGCCGTGAGGCCGATGAAAAGTACCACACACCCGCCGCTTTCGCCACTGCTGCCACCTTCGCCGCCACTTGGCCAGGGTGCTCCCTGGCCACTTGAAACCTTTTTGCCGGCCTCAAAGAGGCGGCGCTTTTTTGTTTTGTCGATGGTGGTGGCGTCACCATCGACTTCGCGGTTCTCCCAGTCTCCATCCCGGCCTTCGCCGAGGATGTAATTTTCTCCCTGGGTGGAGTAGAAATCGAATTTTTTCATAAAATTTTTTTTTAGATATAGTACAACATACAGTATGTGGTGCGCGTGAGCGCACGGGAACTCAAACTTATAAGTTGGAAAACCACCTTATAAGAGTACAAAATCCTTAATATTCTATCAAAATTGCTCTCTCTCTGCAAGAGAATTAATGAATTTTTAATTAATAGACCTTATTCGTCATTGCGAGGAAGGCTCAAAGAGCCGACGCGGCAAGCTTGTGCCGCTCAGAGATTGCTGCGTCACCGCGTTCCTCGCAATGACAAAGCTATCATTATGTCTTCAGCCGAAAGCCCGTGGCAAACATGCGGTAACACGCAAAAAGCAACACCAGATTGACCACACTCAGCGTCACCATGCCTGCCAGCAGATTGCCGTCATGATGCCCGGTGATGCTATAGCGAAAGCCATCAATCATATAAAAAAACGGGTTAAAATGATTCAACAATTGCCAGAATTCCGGCAATTGCTTCACCGAATAAAATGTGCCGGAAAGGAACGATAACGGCGTAATAATATAACTGGTGATGGCCGCACTTTGATCAAATGTATCACTTAAAATACCCGTCATCACACCAAGCAGCGAAAGCATCATATTCGCCATCACCACATAAAACACCATCAGGCCAAAATCATGCAGCCCCAGCGGCACAAAAAATAACGTGGCCAAGGCCACCACAACACCGCAGAAAATGCCGCGCGTAATGCCGCCCAGCATCATCGCCATGGTCACCTCGCCAGCGCTTAAAGGCGGCAGCAGCACATCAATGATAATTCCCAACACCTTGCCCATGGTCAGCGAAGATGATGTGTTGGCAAACGCATTCTGCACCATCGTCATCATAATCAGCCCCGGCACCATGAACTGAATGAAGGGAATGCCCGCAATCTCCGCACGGTGGTTGCCCACCGCCAGCGTAAACACCGAAAGAAACAGCATCGCCGTCACCGCCGGCGCAACCAGCGTTTGGTTATACACCTTTAAAAATCGGCGCACTTCTTTGATATAAAGCGTTTTAAAGCCAAGCCAGTTGATGGAGGAAGCATGTTGCATAGTGCGGTTCTATATCCCGGCTTGAAGAATTGCAACTGAGCTTCGCATTAGACACTGTTAGCTAACAATGTCTAAACCGGAAAAAGCAGCGCCGCCACTTGCCGCCCTTCCGCCAACAACACATTATACGTTCGGCAGGCCGCGCCCGTCTCCATGCAATCAATTGAAAAAGGCAGCTGCTGCGCCATATGCGCCTGTTCATTGGCTAAAAATTGTTGCTTTGCACCGGTGCCAATTAACATGATTTCCACGGAAAATAGCTCGCTAAGCTGTTGAAATGCTTCAGGCGCAAGTTCTGCGAATGCTTTTTCTTCACGCAATTGCAACTGATCCGGCATCACGAAAATAGTCTGCTCATAACGAACATTCTGCACGCGAAACCCGCCATCGCCATAGCCATCAATCAGCTTGGCACCTTCGGCAATGCGCGGTGTAATATCCATCGCTTTGGCTAGAGCACCAGCGTCTTCGGCTTATGTTTCACCAGCCATTGCACCACCAGCATGCGCGTAAATAAAATCGCGGAAAACATACTCACCAAAATCCCGATGCACAACGTCACCGCAAAGCCCTTCACCGGACCGGAGCCTAAAATAAACAGCAGAATCGTGGCAATCAGCGTGGTAATATTGGCATCCAGAATGGTGCGGAATGCCTGGCTAAAACCAAGATCAATCGCCGCATAGGGCGTTTTTCCAAGCCTTATTTCTTCCCGAATCCGCTCAAAAATCAGCACATTCGCATCCACCGCCATCCCCATCGTCAACACCATCCCGGCAATCCCCGGCAGGGTCAGCGTGGCCTGAAACAATGTTAACACGGCAAAGAGTAAAACCATATTAACCAGCAAAGCAATGTTAGAATAAATGCCAAAACGCCTGTAAATCAAAAACATCGTGATCATCACAAGGCACACCCCAATCAAGGCCGCTTTTTTTCCTGCCAAGATGGAATCTTCACCCAAACTTGGCCCCACAGTACGCTCTTCAATCACCGTGAGTGGCGCAGGAAGCGCCCCGGAGCGCAGCAGCATCGCCAGCTCGTTTGCGCTCTCCACCGTAAAGTTACCGGAAATAATCCCCGACCCGCCCAGTATCGGCGAATTGATCCGAGGAGCACTAATCACCTTACCATCCAGAACAATCGCGAACGGCTTACCCACATTATTTTTCGTAATATCACCAAATAACTTGCCGCCACGTGTGTTAAAACGAAAATTCACCACCGGCATACCCTGATCAAATGTCACCGAAGCATCCACCAACAGCTCGCCGCTCAGTTCAATTTTTCGCAGAATATGGTAGAAATTTTTATCCCCCTCGCCGGGAAGTACCATATATCCCGGGCGCGCCGGAACCCGCTGGCTGACAAATGGCTGCGTTTCATCCATCAGATGAAACGTCATTTTAGCCGTTTTACCCAGCAATGATTTTAACATCTCCGGGTTTTTCAGCCCCGGCACCTGCAACACAATCCGATCATCACCCTGCCGCGCAATGATCGGCTCCCTTGTGCCGGTTTCATCCACACGGCGGCGCACAATTTCAATGGACTGCGCCAGCACCTGACGCGTAATCCGCTCCCGCTCCTCCGGACGAAGCTCCAATGTCACCACGCCACCTTCAGCAATCTCATAGGTATATTCAGCACGAAAATCTCTGAGCATTGCTTCAACAGCCTCAATATCTGTCATCTCCCGCACGGTAAATGTTGCACCATTTTTCAGCGCTGAAAGCCCGGTATAGCCAAGGCGCTCCTGCCGCATTTTTGTCCGCAGCGTATCCACCGAGCCCTGATGATATTCCCTCAGATATTCAGCCATTTCCACCTGAAGCAGCAAGTGCGACCCGCCCTGAAGATCAAGCCCTAATGCAATTCTGTTCTCGGGAAAAAGCATGCCGATACGCTGCTTCACCGGCTCTGAAAAACTATTTGGCAGCGCCAGCCACAGGCCAGTTGCCACCACCAGCCAAACGCATATTTTTTTCCAGCGCGGGAAAAACAGCATCGCTTATTTCTTCTTGGTTGCCGTAGTTTTCTTGGAAGCTGCGGGCTTTTTAGCCGCCACCTTCTTCGCTTCGGATTTTGCCTCAGGCGCCGCCACTTTCAGCTCTGCAACCGTCGCGCGCGCCACCGTCACATTCACATCTTTTGCAATTTCCACTTCCAGCGTACCTTCAGCATCATTCACCTTGCTGATCTTGCCATGAATGCCGCCGGCAGTCACAATCGCGTCACCGCGCTTCAAATTTGCAACCATGTCGCTATGTTCTTTCAAACGTTTGCTTTGCGGGCGTATAATCAAAATCCAGAAGATGACAAAAATCAGCACCAACGGCATCAGGCTCATAAAGCCCGGCTCCTGCGGCGCATCCTGTGCATGGGCGGCCGTTGCCAGAAAGATCGTTATCAATGAGAGTACAAATTGGGTCATAGCATTTCCTTTTTAAAAAAAGGGTTATAGGCCATGCATCAAACGATGCAACAGCTTACTGCACGGAACATCAATTTCATGAATTTTAGAAAATAAATGGAGCGGGTGAAGAGATTCGAACTCTCGACATTTACCTTGGCAAGGTAACGCTCTACCCCTGAGCTACACCCGCTTACATTTGATGATGCGAAGCGGATTAGCGCACTCTGAAGCAGAGTGCAACCAGTTTTCTTACCATGAAAGTCAGGGATATGCATTTTTGTGCTAGCCCTCACCTTACGCTGGCGTTAATTAAGAATGTTATGACAGACGCTCTCATCATGGTTGTTTCCAACAAAGTTTCCCGCATCCTATTGGGGCTGGGTATTTTTTCCGTTCTCATGCTTCTTCCAACACCGGAAGTCTTTACGGACTCCGGCTGGAAAGTGGTCTGCGTTGCCGTTCTCATGCTCACCTGGTGGATCACGGAAGCCACACCCATTCCCGTTACGGCGCTGTTGCCCATTATCATGTTCCCACTTCTGGAGGTTGTTCCGCTGAAGCAGGTTACCGCCAATTATGCCAACCCCATCGTATTCCTGTTCATGGGCGGGTTTGTTCTGGCACTGGCCATGGAGCGCTGGCAGCTTCATAAGCGTATCGCCATCGGTATTTTGCGCCTCACCGGCACCAGGCCAAGCGGCATTGTTGGCGGCTTCATGCTGGCCACGGCGTTCCTCAGCATGTGGATGAGCAACACCGCCACCACTGTCATGATGCTGCCCATCGCTTTATCCGTCTTACATCTGCTGTTGAATGATCAGGACGGAAACCCCAACGAAAATATTGAAGAAAAATCCAAACGTAACTTTGCGGTTTGTGTGATGTTGGGCATTGCCTTTGCTGCCAATATCGGCGGCACAGCCACCATCATCGGCACGCCACCCAACGCGATTTTAGCAGGATATTTAGATCGCACCTATGGCTTTACCATTCAATTTGCGGACTGGATGATGATTGGCCTTCCCTTCGCTGTGATCATGCTTGCCCTGTGCTGGTTTGTTCTAACACAAATGGTTTACCGTACGGGGAGAGAGCATATTGAAGGTGCGGACGACATTATGCAGCGTGAGTGGAAAAAGCTTGGTCGCGTTAAAAAAGGTGAGCTGATGGTGCTCTGCGTTTTTATCTGCACCGCCTTTCTCTGGATTTTCAAAGGGGCACTGCCTTTTGATAAGCTTAATGATACCACCATTGCGGTTCTGGCTGCTGTCAGTTTATTTCTCCTGCCCGTGGATCACAAACGTGGGCAGTTCCTGCTGCAGTGGGAAGATACGCGCAACCTCCCCTGGGGCATTCTATTACTCTTCGGCGGTGGGCTGGCATTGGCGGGCGCAATGCAAGAGAGTGGGCTCATTGAACTGGTGGGAACTCATCTCAGCTCCATCTCCGTTTTTGGCATTATCTGGCTGGTGGTTGCCATCACGGCATTGGTGCTTCTGATGACGGAAATGATGAGCAATCTGGCGCTTATCACCGTCTTCCTGCCCGTACTAAGCGCTATCGCCTATCAGTTAAACGAAGATCCTTTACTCTTTGCCATCCCCGCCACACTCGCCGCATCCTGCGCTTTCATGCTGCCCATGGCCACCCCGCCTAACGCCATTGTTTTTGCCAGTGGCTATATTCGCATTCCACAGATGATCAAAGCCGGTATTCTGATGAACCTGTTCTCCATCATCCTCATCAGCCTGATTGCTTTCACCCTGCTTGAATGGGTGATGGGCATCAGCCCCGGAACAGTGCCTGGGTGGGTTAGCGGTTATAAATATTAAACTTCTGCTGTAAAATTCCTCAACAGAACCCTAGGTCAGCTCCATTTCCGCCTCTGCAATGGCTGCCTCTGTGCCAATATGCAGCCATTTACCATCATGCACCAGCCCATAAACGCCACGCATCGAACCATCATCAGCAACGCGGTTAAATAAAATCTGATTCAGCGAGAAAGGCTCTGCCTTCAACCCCGCCAGCAGCTTCGCTTTCATCAACATAATCCCGGTATAAACATAACCACGCGGCGGCATCTCCATCCGCAATAGCTGCGCAGGCTGATTGTCATCCGCAAGGTCAAAATCCCCGCCGCCATCATAGCCAAACGCCGCGGCGCGTGGCTGTAGAAGCAGAAGCGCGTCCATCACTTCGGGCTGCCATGCCTCTGCCATCCGCATCAACGGATTCTCCACTCGTGGCAAAGTAATCGTATCACTATTCAGCACAAAAAATTCATCACCGAGATGCGCTTGAGCATTCACAAGCCCGCCACCTGTCTCCAGCAGCACCGGTTCATAAATCAGGTGCAACTTCGGCCTGTTAATGGTGCGAACATGTTGCTCAATCTGCTCGGAGAGATGGTGCGTATTGACCACAACATTTTCCACCCCGGCTTCATCCAGCAAGGCAAGGCCATAATCCATCAGCGCCTTTCCGTTCACTTCAATTAACGGCTTTGGCGTGTGGTTTGTCCGCGGGCGCATGCGCGTCCCCAGCCCGGCGGCAAAAAGCATCGCATATCCTGGCATTGTAATGTCAGACATCCGCCACCCTCTGTGAAATTTTTTGTAATTCCGCCGGAATATTGAGCTGAACCCACTGCGCCAGCTTGCTCAGTGCAGGGTGGCGCAAATCACGATTCAAATGACCAAAAACCCGTGGCAAATGTGGCAGATAATGCTTTTTACCATCGCGCAATGCCAGACGGCAGAATATGCCAATAATTTTAAGGTTACGCTGCGCACCCAGCACATGATAGTGATAGAGCAAATCATCCATTGCCACTTCCGGGCGGTTCATCTGATAATAATGCAGAAGCGCTCCCACAAAATTATCATGTTCGGCTGTTAGAAAATCACGGCGCGCATCCTCCAGCAATGAAACCAGATCATAGGCCGGGGAGCCGATCACCGCATCCTGATAATCCAGCACACCCAAAGCCTGCAACCCACGCGCACCGGAAACCACCATCAGATTATCGGCATGATAATCCCGCAGCACTGTCACCTCTGCCAATGCCGGCATTGCCTGTAAGGCCGCCGCCATCACTGTTTCCATTTCCACAAAAGCCTGGGATGAAATAACATGCCCACACATCGCAGAAAGCCATGGCGCATACCATTCCTTAAACAGCCCCACCTCCTTCATCAGCAAATTCAGATCATACTTCGCAACTCCCTCAGGCAGCCCTTGTCCATGCAGGTGAATAAGTGCGTCCACTGCCTTGATATAAAGCTCTTTTTCCTGCTTCAGTAAGGCGGCGTTCACTACCTTATCCGCCAGCATCCGGGTAAAACGTGCATCGCCAAAATCTTCCAACAGTAAAAAACCATGCAACACATCCTGCGCCAAAATGGCGGGTGCGCGCAACCCGGCCTGCCTTAAAAAATGCGTCATACGGATAAAGGGTTGCGTCTCCTCTTTATCCGGCGGGGCATCCATCAGCACCGCAAATTCAATATCCATGCTCTCCACGGCGCCGGCGCCATCCGGCAGTGTTATTTGTATGGGGCGCGGTAAGCGCAATCTTTCATAGGAACGAAAAGAAGCATCCCCGGAAAGAAAGCCGCGCTTGGCCTCTCCCCACCCGATGCGCGTCAGAAAATCCTGTTTTTGCTGCTCACGGCTTTCCATTTATTTGCCCTTTATCATGCTCATCTCAGCAAGTTTTGGAATAACCTTCAACCATCGCCCATGCCCTTGCATTGTAGCATAACGAGCGGTTTCACAAGCATCATCATGAAAAAAACTCAGATGCAAAATATCGCCATAAAAAAAATTCAGCCCCACACGCTCCGGCCATTCCACCACACAGGGCTGCATGCCCAAAATTTCTTCCAACCCAATTTCCGCCAACTCGCCGGCGGACTCAATACGGTAAAGATCGGCATGCCATAACTCCGTTGCCACACCATCGTGTAAGCTAACCGGGTATGTCTGCACCAACGTAAATGTTGGGCTTTGCACCGCGCAGTCCTTTTCCACCGCCACCGCACCAATCAAATATTGCGCAAAGGTTGTTTTACCCGCCCCCAGATCGCCGGAAAGCAACACGCAATCCTGCGCTGTCAATAATGCCGCCACCTTCCGAGCCAGCTTTGCTGTGGCCTGCAAATCCTCAAGCATCAGTGCGTTATTTTCTTGCACGTCAACCGCCACTTACTCCACCAACTTAAAGTGACAGGTGATTGTTGTCCCTTTGCCCATTTCGGAATCCAACAGCAACGCCCCCTGATGCAGCTCCACAATATGCCGCGCCGCCGTCAGGCCAAGCCCGGTTCCCGGCATCGTATTATTGCTGGATTTATAGAATTTCTGGAACACCTCTTCCTGCTCATCGGATGAAATGCCACAGCCCGTATCAATGATCTTCACTCGCAATTGCCCGTTTGCCTGCGCAATATGCAGCTTCACCTCACCTTCATTCGTATGGATAATGGCATTTTCAATCAGGTTAAAGAACACCTGCCGCAGCTTTTCCGCATCCGCCTCAATCACGGCATTCTTGGCATCAATCTCCACCTGCCAGCCAATGCCCTTCTTCGTTGCCAGCTTTTCCGCCTCCGCGAAGAGTGGCGTCACCAGCTCTTCCACGCCGACAGGCTGCATTTGAAGCTCAAAGAACCCCGCATCAATGCTGGTCACATCCAGCACGTTATTCACCAGCCGATTAAGCTGCTGGCAGGAATCGTAAATATCCTGCACATATTCCTGCTGCTTTTGATTCAGCTTGCCGAAATATTCCTGCTGCAAAACCTCGGCAAAGCCCTGAATGGATGTCAACGGAGAGCGCAATTCATACGAAACATTTGCCATAAACTTATTTTTCAAATCGTCCGCCTCTTCCAATGCCTGTTTCTCTGCACGCAAAGATTGCTGCAAACGCTCGGAAGCTGTCACGTCATTATACGTCACCAGCGTTGCACCGTCCGGCAGCGGCACGGTCGACATATCAATAATCGAGCCATCCGCACGCTCAATTTTCTGCCGGATCTTTTTACGGCTCATGATCGATGAAACCATCTGCTCCTTATACGCCTCCCAGTCGTCTGACATTTCAAAGAAGGGCTTTGTTTCTTCAATTACATCTGCAATATGCTGCTGTTTCTCATCGCAATTAGACGGCAAATTCCAGATTTCGGTAAAAACAGGATTGCATAATTGTAGCTTGCCATCCTGTCCAAACACCACCAAGCCTTCCTGCAAATTATCCAGCGTTGAACGCTTCACCGAAATCGCCTCATTATACGAACGCTCCAGCATAATTTTTTCCGTTAAATCATCATAAATAAACAACAACCCACCCTGCTGATGCGGGATAATCGTCATTTGAATCACCGAACCATCTGGCAGGTAAATATACTCCTCTTTCTTCTTCAGCAGATTTTGGAAAAGCGCCAGTTGATCCTTCTTAAAATTACTAAAATTGGCCTGCTCCGGCAGCAAACGCTTCTCTCGCAAATATTCCAGCACCTCTCCATAGCTGGGCATCTGGGCAAGCCATTCCTCCTGCATATTCCACAATTTGGCATAAGCCTGATTATAAAATTGCAGCCTTGCATCTGCGCCAAACATTGCCATGCCGGAGCGGGCGCTGGACATCACATCCGATTGCATGGATGTTAATTCCTCCAGCTCGCGGCGCTTTTCATTATACTCCGTCCGGTCAATAGCAAAGCCAAGAACACTGCCATCTGCCAACCGCATTTCCGTGATTTCAAAGAAACGCCTGTCCCCATCCACAATCACATAGGTTGCCATGCTGTTTTTCTGCTGCTGCTTATCCTGCATCAGCAAAGAAATATCACGGTGCAGCTCTCTGATTGGCTGATGCTCCTTCCCTGTGATTTTATCATCACCCGTGATGCGCAGATACGCCAGATTGGCCAGGCTAATGGTTCCATTTGCCTCACGCCGCCATACCGGAAAAGGCATTTGTTCAAAAAGTGGCGCAAGGGCATTCAGATGGCCTGCTAGATTTTCTAAATCCAGCTTTAGGCGGTCAATCCGTTCAGACTTGGAAAGATAACGCGCATGCTCCTGCTGAAGTTCCTCTTTCAGGCCAAAAATATGATACGCCATTTTGCGCGTGCGGCTGGATAATTTGCGATTACGAAACAGTAAGATCAGCGTCAGGCCAATACAAAAAAACAGCACAAATAAACAGATAAGCAGCATCACCTGCAGCTCATCCGGGCTAAAATTTTTGCTTAAATCCATCATCAATGCCTAGGCTCTGTTCGCCACGCAAACACTTTTAGTAACGATAATGCTCCGGCTTATAAGGGCCATCAACATCCACACCAAGATAATCCGCCTGCTCCGCTGTCAGACGCTCCAGTTTCACCCCAAGCTTATTTAAATGCAGCCGTGCCACTTTTTCATCCAGCTTTTTCGGCAGCATATACACTTTTTTCTCATATTCACCGCTATTCCTCCAAAGCTCCATCTGCGCAATCACCTGATTCGCAAAAGAAAAGCTCATCACAAATGCCGGGTGCCCGGTGGCACAACCCAGATTCACCAAGCGCCCTTTTGCCAGAATCACCAGACGTTTACCGTCCGGAAATGTCACTTCATCCACCTGCGGCTTAATTTCCTGCCACTGCATATTACGCAGCGCCTCAATCTGAATTTCATTATCAAAATGGCCGATATTACTTACAATGGCGCGGTCTTTCATCGCACGCATATGGTCAATCGTGATAATGTCCTTGTTGCCGGTTGTCGTCACAAAGATGTCGCCTTGTGGTGCCGCCTCATCCATGGTCGTCACTTCATAGCCTTCCATGGTTGCCTGCAGGGCGTTGATCGGGTCAATCTCCGTAACAAGCACACGCGCGCCCTGCCCGCGCAGCGCCGCGGCGGAACCTTTCCCCACATCGCCATAACCGGCCACCACGGCAATTTTCCCGGCAATCATCACATCCGTGGCACGTTTAATGCCATCCAGCAAACTTTCACGGCAGCCATACAGATTATCAAATTTAGATTTGGTCACCGAATCATTCACATTAATCGCCGGAATCTTGAGCTTACCCTGCTTTGCCAGCTTGTTAAGCGCCTTCACACCCGTTGTCGTTTCTTCGGAAACGCCCTTCACCTCATCCAGCAAATGCGGATATTTCTCATGCATTATTGCGGTCAGATCCCCGCCATCATCCAGCAGCATGTTTGGCGTCCAGCCTTCTTTACCGATAATCGTCTGCTCAATGCACCACACATATTCCTCTTCCGTTTCGCCCTTCCATGCATAAACCGGAATCCCTGCCGCTGCGATGGCCGCTGCCGCCGCGTCCACCGTGGAGTAAATATTGCAGGAACTCCAGCGCACATCCGCGCCCAGCGCCACCAATGTTTCAATCAGCACCGCCGTTTCCACCGTCATATGCAAACAGCCAAGAATACGCGCATCTTTCAAAGGCTGGCTGGCACCATATTCCTCCCGCAGCGCCATCAGCCCCGGCATCTCCGTTTCTGCCAGGCTAATTTCCCGCCTTCCCGCTGCGGCAAGGCCAATATCGGCAACTTTATAATCCGTAAAATCAGCCGGTGCGCTTTTCAGTGGTGCATTCATTTCTTTCTCCAAAGGTTTTTTTGCAGACTATGGCGGATATTAATCACAGATGCAATTTATCTACCGCAATATTTCAAGCCGGCTATACAATATTTTCTCTGAGTGCTATAGGCTCGACATGAGCAAAAAAAATCAGTCAAAAATCACCAGCTTGGTGACATCCGGCAAGAACCCCCAAGCCTTTGCCGGAAGCGTCAATACGCCAATTTTTCAGACATCCACCGTTATCTTCCCGGATCTGGAAAGTTTCAGCAAAGCCGAACGCGGCCGCGCCGTCTATCCCATCACTAAAGATGCAGGAAGCTATGATTATGGCTATGGCATTGCCGGCACGCCCACCACTTTCGCCCTGCAGCAGGCGCTCTGTGAACTTTCCGGCGCGGATGGCTGCGTCATCACCCCATCCGGGCTGGCGGCCATCACCACGGCACTCCTTGCCTTCCTTTCCAGCGGCGACCATGTCCTGATGGTTGATTCCGTCTATGGCCCCACGCGCCGTTTTTGTAATAAGGAGCTTAAACGCCAAGGCATTGAAACCACCTATTACAACCCCACCATCGGCAGCGACATCGCCGCGTTGATTCAGCCTAATACCAAAGTTATTTTTCTGGAATCCCCCGGCTCGCTCACCTTTGAAATGCAGGATGTTCCCGCCATCGTTGCCGTGGCAAAAGCACATAACATCACCACCATCATGGATAATTCCTGGGCGGCGCCGCTATTTTTCCAGCCACTTTCGCATGGTGTGGATGTGGAAGTGCTGGCCGTCACCAAATATATCGGCGGCCATTCGGATATTATTCTTGGCGCCGTGCTTTCCAAAGAAAGCCACACCAAAGCCATCAATAAAGTGATGCATCATTATGGCACCTCCACCAGCCCGTATGATTGCAGCCTGGCCTTGCGTGGCCTGCGCACGGTTGGCGCACGGCTGAAGCAACAGCAGGAAACCACCGGCAGCCTGCTGAAATGGATCGAAGCGCAGCCGGAAGTCGATAAAATTTTAACGCCGCAACATCCGTCCGATGCCGGGCATGATCTCTGGAAAAGAGATTACAGTGGCGCGGCCAGCTTTTTCTCTATCGTGCTGAATCAAACCTATTCCCACGCCCAGCTCAGCGCCATGCTGGATGCCATGAGCCTGTTCATGATCGGCGTTTCCTGGGGCGGTTATGAAAGCCTGGTGATCCCGTTTGATCCGTCCGCCATCCGCACTGCCAGCACATGGCCGCACAAAGGCAGCTGCCTGCGTTTTTATGTTGGGCTGGAAGATGCCGAGGACTTGATTGCGGATCTGGAAGCCGCCTTTAAGCGCCTCCGAGCGGCCAAATAAAGCACATCCGGCCACATGCATAACGTGTTCCACAGCATCAAACAGCGCTATAGGGGCGATCTGGAAGCCATTGATGCCCTCATCAAAATATTAACCGAAAGCGAAGCGCCTTTGATTGGGGAGGTGGTTAACCACATCGTCAATTCCGGCGGCAAGCGCCTGCGCCCTTTGCTCACCACTCTTTGCGCCACCATGTTGGGGTATCAAGGCAAACGCCATATTGAACTGGCCACCTGCGTTGAGTTTCTTCACACCGCCACCCTGCTGCATGATGATGTGGTGGATGATAGCAAGCTTCGCCGGGGCAAGCTCACCGCCAACACCGTCTGGAACAATGCCGCCAGCGTTCTGGTGGGAGATTTTTTACTCAGCAAATCTTTTGAGGTCATGGCGCAGGATGGCGATGTGGAAGTGCTGCGCATCATTGCCGAAAGCTCCGCCATCATCAGTCAGGGTGAAGTGAAGCAGCTTTCCGCCCGCAACGATATCTCCACCACGGAGGAAACTTATTTCGCCATTATTCAGGCAAAGACCGCGCAACTCTTTGCGGCAGCCTGCCATGTTGGCGCCGTCATCGGCAATAGTACGGAACAGCAAAAGAAAGCACTCCATCATTATGGCATGCATCTGGGCATTGCCTTCCAGCTGATGGATGATGCTCTGGATTATGCGGCGGATCAGGACACGCTCGGTAAACATATTGGCGATGATCTGCGTGAGGGCAAAATGACCCTCCCCATCATTCTGGCCTATCAACAATCAACGAAGGAAGAGCAGCAATTCTGGCAGTCCGTTATCCATCAGGAAGTTGATCTGGATGAACAAACAACACTGCAAAAAACTTTGGAATTAGTGATGAAATATAACACGCTTCAAACGGTAAAAGAGCGCGCCGAATCTTATGCGCAGGCCGGCATTGATGCATTATCAATTTTCCCGGATCACCCTGTTAAAACTGATCTTGAAACCATCATCCGCTTTGCCGTTTCCCGCAATTTTTAGGCGCAATGCCGGCCAATCAGGCCGCTTTAATCGCCTTCAGCCCTTCATGATATTCAGCAAAGATAGCGCCATTTTTTGTCTTCAGAAATTCCGTCAGCGCAATCTCTTCCTGCCGCACGAACCCCTTGTCGCCTAATGCACCGGCCAGCGCCATTTCCACCACCGCCGCAATGGAGCAGGCCGTGGTCCACAAAATCGCCGGGCGCTGTTTTCCTGCAATATTAATTGCCGGGAAATCTGCCACAATCTCTTTGGTTTGCATTTTTCCACCAACAACACCCTGCACCGAAGCATGCACTAACACTCGATCCTCATCATCCGGCGGCAGAGCGTAGCGCAGTTTTGAAACCAGCAAATCCGGCTCTTCCCGAAAACGCAGCTCCTCCAGAAGCAGCTTCATTCCCGCCAAATGCCCGGGATAGCGGATGGATTTATAATTCAGCGTCTCCACACGGCCAAGATAGGTTTCCGTCATTGTGCCAAGCCCGCCGGACGTGGTGAAAGCTTCATATTCCACACCATCAATCCGTAAAATCTCCGCCTTGCGCAGTGGCGGCACCTTGCGCCGTTCCCCATCTTCAATCACGTCACATTCGGCAATACATTCATGCACCAGCCCTTCCAAAGACCAGTTCCCCGCATAACCAAGCTGGCCAATCGGATGGCGCGGCAACGCCCCCACGCGCAATTTTATATGCCGCATCGGCTGACCTTCATCACACAACGAAGCTAAGTACGCTCCCATAATGCCAATAATACCCGGCGCCAACCCACATTGCGGCACCATCAACGCGTGCGCCGTTTTGCCCATTTCCAGCACATGCTCCGTTGTGGCCACATCTTCCGTTGGATCAAAATAATGCACACCTGCCTTGTGCGCGGCCTCCGCCACATGCGCAGTCAAATGAAATGGCAGGCAGGAAATCACCGCATCTTTCCCTTCCAGCGCACCGGCCAACGCCGCCGGCGAGGTCACATCCGCCTCAACCACTTCCAGCCAGTCCGGCATCTGCCCCCCACGGGCGTGATCCAGGCCGGTAACTTCAAAGCCCGACTCTCGCAGAAGCTCCGCCAAAAGGCCACCCACGCCGCCAATACCCACAATCAAAATCCGTTTCATCATTTTATGATAGCAACCTTCCCATGCATTTTATATGCTCTATCCATGATGAAGATGAAAACCAATCGTTTCACGGCACTATTGTGCCTGATATGCGCTATTTTTCTGGCAATGCCGGCACAGGCGGGACGCACGGATGAAATCTTTTTCGGCAGCAATCGCGGGCAGAAGGTGCTGACCATTCAGGAACAGATGGAAAAAAACGCCAATGTTACCAACAGCAAGATGGACAAACTGATTGACCAGATTGCCACGAACAACAATCTTTTGAAACAATTACTCAATCAACAAAAGCTAACGACAGAAGCCATGAACCGCCTCAACAACTCCTTCATGGAAGCTGCCGAAACAGGCGGCACCTCCGCATCAAACGTTGCGCTGAAAGAGCTGCTGGATGCCATTGAAACGCAGAACCAACTGCTGGCACGTATGGTCATGCAGCAACAATAAAACTCCCGGGATATTTTCTACGGAACGCTTAAGCCACTTTCCGCGCGGCATATTGTTGACTGGCACTCTCCCGCTCAAAATGCAGTAGCGCCTCTTTTTTATCCAACCCGCCAGCATACCCCGTCAGCGCACCACCGGCCGCAACCACACGGTGACACGGCACCATCACATGCAGTGGATTTTTCCCCAGCGCCGCCCCCACGGCACGCGCCGCCTTTGGGTGCCCCATCGCTTTGGCCAGCGCGCCATAGCTTATCACCTCGCCGGCCTTCACATTCAAAACCGCCTGCCACACAGCTTTCTGAAATGCCGTTCCTCGCATCTCCAGCGACGGCATCTGCGCCGCCACACCCTGCAAATAGCTGTTAAGCCATAATTTTGCCACTTTCAGGTGAACATTCTTCACTTCCTGCCTTGCCGGCACTTCTGCTTCAACATAGGGAAGAATCGAAACCAAACCCTTATCGGACGCCGTTAAGCGAAGATGCCAACCCAAAAAAGGCATGGTATCATGTTCCAGATCTTGCCATTCCTCGCTCATGATGTGGGCGACTCCTTACCTGTATTTTGCACATAATGCGCCACGTTGAATTTCATCAGCCGCGTCATCACCGGGTGGTTTACATAATGCGGTGGTAATGGCTTTTTTTCCGTCAGCCAGTCAAAAAGATCGCGATCACTCTCAAGCAGGATCGCTTCAAATGCATCCAGATCCACATCATCAAAACGCGCCAGATTCGCCCGGGCAAAATAGCCCAGCAATTTGTCCGTCTCTTTACATCCGCGATACCAGCTCTGGTAAAGCAAGCGCTTGATGCGATCTTCACGATTTACTTCCGTGCGTTTTGACATCTTCCTTCTCCGGCCAGTTATCCGGCATGATAAAGAATCTCTCAACCGCTGTGAAGCTTTGTTTTTCTGCCACCTCACGCTTACAAAGCACCAGCATTAACGGGCGGTTTAACTCTGCCGTCACCTCCATTTTCCTTACATCGGAAATGACCGAAGAAGCGGCAATCCACTCTAAGCGCTCCAACATGCAGGCATGAAGCCCTTCTGCCTCCAGCTGCGGGTAAGTTTCCGCCCATTCATGCGCAAAGCACCAGCGTCCGCGCTCACAATCATCCGCCGCCTCATCCGGAAGCGCCGGCACCGCATGCAAGGCATGATGAAACAGCACCCCCTTAACGCACAGCGCATGACCCACCATTTCGCCCTCACCCATCAGCCCTTCTTCACATAGCTGGCGCTTGACCATCACTTTCTCGGAAAGACGAATCTGGTGATGCAAAAGATTTTCAGCCTTGATCTTAAAGCTATCTTTGGCATTTGGCCCCAGCCACATTTCAGGCTTTTCCGGTGGGTAGGCCATATAAAACTTCACGGCAATTTCCGCATGCACCAGTTTTTGATCCACCCTCAAGAGCGTGTCCAGCTCTCCAATGGTTTGTTTGCCGTTATAGATCTGCTTATTTTCAGCCAGCACGGCCACCTGCTCAATCTGCTCAAGCAAACTGAAAACAGCACATTCCACCATCACCCCAAGCGTTTGCCGGCCAGATCGTGCCATGCGTTCCTGAAAACGGATCACAGCACGATCAACCAAAGCCTCTGAAACACCCGTAAAACCAACCAAGTCTGCAAGCTTTTCCACATCATTCGGCATCTTTATCAACTCTTTGGAGTCACAGACAAAACGCAACACCGCACGTAGAAAGTCATCAGAAATCATCATGAAAATGAGTTATCCCCTATAGAGCATTGTTACACAAGAAAAAACATGCTACGATCAAATCGGGAAGAGAGAGGATTATCATGCCGGACAAGCATTATAGCCTGGCCAGTTGCGCTGCAGCTGGCCAGAAATTTACGGACTTTTATAATCAGGCAATTGCGGATAATACGCTGTGGACAACCGGACTCAGCGTCCGCCAGATAAGGCTCAAAAAACTGGAAGCCAAGCTTAAGCAATATATCATTTTGGTTGTCTTTTATGACGAACAGCAAACATGCGATCTTTATCTGACAGACTCAACCAATGCCGACACAATTCGCACCCTGCTTTCACAATCTTCTGATTTATGGCCACATTTAAACAGTAAAAATATTGAGTTCCAAACATCTTATGTCCGCATTAAAAACACCCATAAACTCCCCAATGAGTGTATTTGGTTGTTAAAACGTCTGGATCACTCAATTTCTAAAGCTGAACATTAAATAGATTAGGCTCTGTTGTGATTATTCTTGGAATTACTGGCTCGATGGGGTCAGGGAAAACAACATTAGCACGCGGCATCAGTAAGCATTTTAATGCCCCGTCTTTTGATGCTGATGCTGCAGCCAAAAAGCTCTCTTCACCCGGCAGCGTTGCTTATGAGGGTCTGAGAAAAACATTTCCGGATGTTTGGGAAGAAGATGGCAGCATGAACAAAGCGCTTAGGCAGCAAAAAATTCAGGATGACGCCGCCACACTAAAAAAATTGCAGGATATTCTGCACCCTCACGTCCGCCGGCAGGAGGAGGCATTTATTGCGGCCGGAAAAAAAGCCAATCTGCCTTTGATTATCCTGGATATTCCCCTGCTGTTTGAAACCGGTGCAGAAACACTCTGCACCCACACCCTATGCAGCCATGCCAGTGAGCAAACACAGCTTGAGCGCATTCGGTCACGCGCAGAAAAAACAGGTAACTCCATCACCATGGAGCAAGTCAAAGCATTGGTTGCGCAACAAATGCCGCAAGAGGAAAAACGTCAAAAAGCCACCGCCGCCATCAATATGGAGCAAGATATTCAATCTGCCATTCAGGAAGCCACCACCCTTGTCTCAAACTGGATGGAGGGGTAAACTGCCCGGATGGGCATCATTCGCGAAATTGCATTGGATACGGAAACCACTGGGTTTGAGCCGTCTCAAGGCCATCGCATCATTGAAATTGGCTGCGTGGAGATGGTTAACCGCCTGCCAACCGGGCGTCACCTGCATCTCTACATAAACCCGGAACGTGACGTGCCGCAGGAAGCCGTGGATGTTCACGGGCTAACACAGGATTTTCTGCTTGATAAGCCCGTTTTTGCCGCCATTGCCGATGAATTTCTGAATTTTATCGGGGATAGCCAGCTGGTCATTCACAATGCGCCGTTTGATATGAAATTTCTTAATGCCGAACTCACGCATATCCGCCGCAATAACATTCCCATGTCTCAGGCATTTGACACGTTGCAGGAAGCACGCAAACGCTTTCCCGGCTCACCCGCTTCGCTGGATGCGCTCTGTAAGCGCTTCGGAATAGACAATACGGAGCGCACGCTGCATGGCGCTTTGCTGGATGCCGAGCTGCTGGCCGCCATGTATCTGGAGCTGATGGGCGGCGCACAGACAGGGCTGGATTTAAGTCAACAGGCAGGCAATAAGAAAGAGCAAAGCTCAACCATAGAAAGTAATTTTCAAAAGCGTGATACTCTTCTGCAACCCCGCCCACATGCGCCAACCGAAGAAGAGCTCGCCGCACATGAAGCCTTCTTCACTGGCAAAATCAATAACAGCCTCTGGGCATCCGGTTGATAAGCCTCAGGGCGTGTTCCCCCTATTTCGTCTCGGAAGTTATTTTAAGTGAAGACTGATGCTGCGCATCGTCTCTTGCCACCATTTCCAGAATTTTCCTTTCAATCCCGGCAGCATCCAGCCCCACCTCTGCCAGCATCTCTTCCGGCGAGGCCTGTTGAATATAGCTATCGGGTAAGCATATCGTCAGGCAATTCAAGCCCGCGCTCAGATGGCCTTTGCGGTTGAGGTAATCCAACACAAAGCTGTTAAAGCCGCCCATGCTGCCTTCTTCCAGCAGCACCAACAGCGAGTGGTTCTGCGCCAGCGCATCAATCAAAGCCTCATCCAAAGGCTTGGCAAAACGTGCATCCGCCACACTGGTGGAAAGCCCCTGTTTATCCAGGTTTTCAGCGGCCTTTAATGCCTCCGCCAAACGTGCACCGTAAGATAAAATTGCAATCTGCGTTCCCTCTTTCACCACGCGCCCTTTGCCAATTTCAAGCACTTCTCCGCGCGCCGGCAAATCCAGCCCTTGCCCCTCACCACGCGGATAGCGGAAGGCAATCGGCCCGGCATCATAGGCGGCAGCCGTGGCTGTCATATGCATCAGCTCAAGCTCATCGGCAGCGGCCATCAACACAAAATTCGGCAAACAGCCAAGATAGGCAACATCAAATGCACCGGCGTGGGTCGGGCCGTCCTGCCCCACCAGCCCGGCGCGGTCAATCGCAAAGCGCACCGGCAGATTCTGGATCGCCACGTCATGCACAATCTGGTCATAAGCGCGCTGAAGGAATGTTGAATAGATTGCCACAAAGGGCTTCACCCCCTCGCAGGCAAGCCCGGCGGCAAAGGTCACCGCATGCTGCTCGGCAATGCCAACATCAAACATCCGCTCCGGATACGCTTTGCCAAACGCATCCATTCCCGTGCCGGAAGGCATTGCGGCGGTAATCCCCACCAAATTTTTATCCAGCGCCGCCTCCGCAATCAGCGCTTTGGCAAAGGCCGCCGTGAATGTCGTGGCCTTCGGCTTGCTCTTCTGTTGCACGCCGGTGGCAATATCAAACCGTTTCACCGCGTGGAATTTCTCAGCATTCGTTTCCGGTGATTCAAACCCATGGCCTTTTTCCGTCACCACATGGATCAGCACCGGCCCCGCCTCTTCACTATCGCGGACATTTTCCAGCACCGGCAGTAAATGCTCCAGATTATGCCCATCCAGCGGGCCAATGTAATAGAACCCCATTTCTTCGAAAAAGTTATGGTGCATGGTGAGCTGCTTGGCATATTGCTCCGTCAATTTTGCTGCCCGCTCCACCGCTTCCGGCAGCTTGCTCACTGCTTTTTTTGCCATGTTCCGCAAAGAATGATAGCCTTTGGACGAAACCATACGTGAAAGATAAGCGCTCATTGCGCCCACCGCCGGCGCAATCGACATCTCATTATCATTGAGAATCACGATCAGTTTTTCGTCACGCGCCCCGGCATTATTCAACGCCTCATAGGCCATGCCCGCACTCATCGCACCGTCACCAATCACCGCCACCACATTCCGCTTTTCTCCGGAAAGTGCAGCGCCCACCGCCATGCCCTGCCCGGCGGAAATGGAGGTTGAACTATGCCCGGCACCGAAAGGGTCATACGCACTTTCCGCACGTTTGGTAAAACCCGCAATGCCATCTTTCTGCCGCAATTGGTGCATTGCCTCCCGACGACCGGTCAGAATTTTATGCGGATAGGACTGATGCCCCACATCCCAGATCAGCCGATCCTCCGGCGTTTCAAACACATGATGCAACGCCACCGTCAGCTCCACCACACCCAGCCCAGCGCCTAAATGCCCCCCGGTGTTTGAAACAATCCGCACCGTTTCCGCGCGCAATTCATCCGCCAGTTGCTTTAGCTGGGCATGCGAAAAATGGCGCGTATCGGACGCATCCTTCACCCGGTCAAGCAACGGCGTCTCAAACATTTAAAGCTCGGAAGCAGCCTTGCTGCGATACTGATTTTGTTGCTCTTCAGGCAGCGGAATCAACCCTTTCATTGTCAGATAGCCATCCTCACCCACCGAAGCATTACTCAAAATTTCGGTGACAAAGGGCTTCAGGCTTGGCACCACCGCGCCATGCTCCGCCTTCACATAAATGTAAAGCGGACGTGCTACCGTATATTCATAACTGGCAATCGTGTCATAATCCGGCACCACACCATTAATTTTTGCCGCTTTAACCAGGCTGGCATTTTGATCCAGAAAGCCAAAACCAAAAATCCCCAGCGCCGCAGAGTTATGCGTTAATTTCTGAATAATCAGGTTATCATTTTCCCCCGCCGTTATAAACGGGCCATCTTCACGCACCATATGGCATTGCTTTTGACGCATTTTTTCATCCGGGTACGCGGCCACAAACTCCGGCAGATTCTTGCATGCTTTCTCAAGCACCAGATGCACAAACGAATCCCGCGTGCCGGATGTTGGTGGCGGGCCAATCACTTCAATCTCCACATCCGGCAATGTGGGGTCAATCTCACTCCATTTCCGGTAAGTGTTGGTCACCAGCTTGCCGCCGGAAGGAATCTCCTTTGCCAGCGCTAAAAAGATCTGCATTTTAGTTAAGGAAAATTCCGGTGAATCCAGTGCATTCGCCAAAACAATACCATCATAACCAATCTTAAATTCCAGCACATCCTGAATGCCATTTTCCGCACACATGGCCAGCTCGGAAGTTTCAATCGCGCGGGAGGCATTCACAATATCGGCATATTGCTCTCCAATTCCACCGCAAAAAAGCTTAATCCCGCCGCCCGTGCCGGTGGCTTCCACAATTGGCGTCCGAAAGGTCGTATTCCGGCCAAATTCCTCCGCCGCCACCGTCACAAAAGGATACACCGTGGATGACCCCACCGCGCGCACCTGATCACGCGCCATGGCAGGCAACCCAACCAACATAAAAAACGTCAAGGCAAAAAAAACAGAATAAGCACGCAGCATCTTAAAGCTCCCAAAGTTGCGGGAACTATGCCACAGTCACCTGAAAGGGTCAACGCACCAAAAAAGCGCCTAAAGCCTTTCCGCCACCATCTTTTTAATTTCCGCAATGGCCTTGGCCGGGTTCAGCCCCTTCGGGCAGGTTTTGGTGCAGTTCATAATCGTATGGCAGCGGAATAATTTAAACGCATCATCCAGCGATTCCAAGCGCCTTTCCGTTCCCTTATCACGGCTGTCCGCCAGCCAGCGATAAGCCTGCAGCAAAATGGCCGGCCCCAGATATTTATCCCCGTTCCACCAATAGCTTGGGCAGGAGGTGGAGCAGCACGCGCATAAAATACATTCATAAAGCCCGTCCAGCTTTGCGCGATCCTCCGGCGATTGCAGCCGCTCATCATCGCCCTCCGGCTCCTCATCATTCTGCAGCCATGGCTCAATCGATTCATATTGCTTATAAAAACCATTCAGATCCGGCACCAGATCCTTCACCACTTCCATGTGCGGCAGCGGGTAAATCGTCACCTCATCCTTGCCGTTTTCCACCGCACAGGTGCAGGCAAGCGTGTTCGTACCGTTAATATTCATCGCGCAGGAACCGCAAATCCCCTCCCGGCAGGAACGGCGGAAGGTCAGCGTGCTATCCACCTCATTTTTAATCTTAATAATGGCATCCAGCACCATTGGGCCACATTTATCAATATCAATCTCATATGTGTCCAGCCGCGGGTTGCCTTCCCCCTCCGGATCCCAGCGATACACATTCACCTTCTTGGTATTTTTTGCACCCTTCGGCGCCGGGTAAAACTCCCCTTTTTCAACCTTGGAATTTCTCGGTAACGTAAATTCAGCCATAGCCACTCCTGCTGGCCACTAATTTAGCTTGGAATTAGGAATTAACAAGCGTTTATCACGTTTTTTTCGTTCAATTTCCGCAATTGTTTTCTGCATCGTCACATATCTTGCAGGCGTGGTAGGGTGCGTAGTCTGCACATAAATTGAATCAGGATTATGAACATTCATTTTCTGCCAGAATTCCGGCGCTCTCCTATAATCAAAACCGGCACGTGCCAGCAGGTAAAGCGCGGCATAATCGGCCTCCAATTCAAGCGCAGGAGAATAAAATAAACGCGCTGTCTGCGCGCCAAGCCCCGTTCCCGTCGCTTTGCTTTTGCCGCCATTGGCCGCCACCGCAACATCAGCAACCATGCCAAGCATCCCGCCTATCATCATGTTGCGCCGCGTGGCCGCAATATGCCCCAGAATCTGATGGGCGTATTCATGTGATACAATAAACGCCACATCATTGTCAGACTTGGCAAAATCCATCAGCGCCGGATAAACCACAATCTTCCGCCCATCCGCATGGGCATTCACCCCAACGCCCTTACCAATTTCCACCAGCATGGTGCAGCGCTTATCCGTCACCCCCAGATCACGGCAAAACTCAATAGCATGCGGACTCAGACGATTGATAATCCCCTGCATTCGCTTCACCATCTTCTTCTTTTTGGAAGCCGAATAGCGCAATGTGCTATAATCAAGCGTGGCAACACCATGCAAAGCGCGCTCCTGCGCATGTTTCTCAGCCTCAATTTCTCTTTCATTGCCATAAGGAACGGCAAGCTTCTGGCCAACACAGCCCGCCAGCGCAAAAGTAACAACAAGCAAAATGGCGGAGAAACGCATCACCTTATTTTGGCCATTTTATGGTGAAGATCAATC
>JAUIEX010000059.1 GCA_030429725.1 Alphaproteobacteria bacterium | reverse complement strand
CTGATTTTGCCGATTAACGGCATAAAATTTCTTGAAAATAGCACCACTATTCCCAGAGAAATTTTCTTTGTTCTTCAGCAAAATCAGTCTCATGGCAAAATATCACTCCAAATCACAACAGAGCCTATACTCACTCTCTCAACAGTCCCAGCCGGAAGTCATAGCCCGGATTATTGCAGCAGGTCAAGCGTCCGTGCAACCATCGCCTTGGAAACTTCAATCACCCCAAGATTTGCCTCATAGCTGCGCTGCGCCTCTTTGATATCCTGACTTTCAATGGTGCGATCCACATTCGGGTATAGCACATAGCCCTTTTCATCCGCCGCCGGGTGGTGCGGTTCATATGCCAGACGAAACTGCGAAGGATCACGGCCAATTTTTGAAACCTGCACCATCTCTGCGCCCAGCTCCTTATTCAGCACATTCTCAAAATAAATCGTTTTCCGGCGGTAAGGCTCGCCACCGGGCGTCAGGCTAACGGATTCCGAATTGGCAATATTTTCCGCCGCCACCCGCATGCGTTCACTTTGCACCATCATCCCGGAGGCCGCAATTTCAATGGATGTCGTAATTCCCGGCATTGTTTCTCTCCTTAATTCTTGCGTTTAACTATAGCGCTTATTGGTTGCCCAGCGCCGTTTGCAGCATTTGTGTCATTTTACGGTAGGTCTGCGTTGTTGTCCGATAATCCTGACTCACCGCATTCATTTTTACCATTTGCTCATCCAGATTCACACTATTTCCCACCAGCGTCGTTTCAAATGGGGAGCGCATTTTTCCTCCCTCGAAACGGCCGCTGCCCGGCATATTCTGCCCCATCACCATATGCTTGTCATTGGTGCGAACCAGCGCGGAAAAAGGCGGCTCTTTTCCGATAAACTTCTGAAAATCAACCTTCTTTAAATCCGTTGGCTGGTATCCTGGTGTGTTGACATTGGCAATATTCTGCGACAAATGCACCTGACGCTCCGCCAGATAACCCATGCGTTGCTGCATAATATTAAATAATGGCATCGACTTCATATTCATGGCGCTTCCCTCTCAACTGTTGCACACATTCGCCCCATAAGACGCAATAATGATGCCAAACCGAAATATAATGCTTTTATTGATGGTGAAAACATCCGCAATATGGTATAATTCCATAGTGAAATCAGTCTATTATAAGAATTATTTTTTTGCAGTGCAGCATGAGCCATTCTGCTGATCATTCGCCTTCCCGAACGCAACAGTTGCGGCAATTCTGGCAGGGTCTGAAGGCATTTTTTTCCAGTCCTGAACTTTTTTTCCGCTATGGCGCAAAAATTCTGACACGACTGCTTTATCGCTGCCGCTTTATCGGCTTTGATAATATCCCCACCCACGGCGCAGCCATCCTCATCAGCAATCATGTGTCCTATATGGACGGGTTAATCCTGCACACTGCCTGCAAGCGCAAAGTGCGCTACATTATTGAAAAAGAGATTTATTATGCGCCCGGCGTGCATTATTTTATGTCTATGGCCAATGCCATCCCCATTGAGCCGACCCGCCATTCGGTTGAGCGGGCGCTGGATGAAGTCAAGCGCGGGCTGGCGCAGGGCGATGTGGTCTGTATCTTTCCCGAAGGCCAGCTGACCTACACCGGCAACATGACACGCTTCAAATTTGGCGTGGAATGGATGGCAAAAGAAAGTCAGGTTCCCATTTATCCCATTGCACTGAAAGGCTTATGGGGCAGTATCTTCAGCCGCCGTGATCTGGAGAAATGGCATCGCTGGCTGCCCAAAACATTCCGCCGCAAGGTGGTGGCAATCTGTGGCCGCCCCATCCACCCGCAGGATGCCCGCATCAATCACCTGCAGCGCGAAATCATGCGGTTGAAAAACGAAGCCGATACCTATTATTCCCGTTAGACGCGGCTTCTCGCATCACGGCACTGTCTGGACATGAACGCAACACGCCTGTATACCAGCGCCATGAAACCGATCCATTTAATCCCCAATGATACCAATATCCGTTTTTTGCAGGCCAAATGGCTGGCTTTCGGACTAAGCGGCCTTTTAGTTGCTGCCAGCATCTTTCTGCTGTTCACACGGGGCTTAAATTTCGGGATCGACTTTACCGGCGGCACCGTCATGGAGATTCGCCATACGGAAGCCGTGGAACTTGCTCCATTGCGCGCCATTTTGTCGCAGCAGATTCAGGGGGAAGTTACCCTGCAAAATCTTGGCACGCCGAAGGATGTGATGATTCGTCTGGCGGCACAAGGTGAGGCTGAAGCCGAGCAGGAAGCGCAAGCCAAAGTCAAACAATTGCTGGAAGAACAATTAGGCACTGCCCCGGAATATCGGAAGATTGATGTGGTTGGCCCGCAGGTGGGTGAGGAGCTTGTCACCGCCGGTATCACGGCGTTGGCGCTGGCCTTCCTTGGTATGCTGATCTATATTTCCATACGTTTTGAGTGGCAATTTGGCGCCGGCGCCATCATTGCATTGGTGCATGATGTTATCTTAACCTTCGGTTTTTTCAGCCTGCTTGATCTGGAATTCAGCCTGACATCCGTGGCGGCCATGCTCACCATTATCGGTTATTCCATTAATGATTCCGTGGTGATCTATGACCGCATTCGTGAAAATCTGCGAAAGTTTAAAAAGATGCCGCTGGCTGAATTATTGGATAAAGCCATCAATGAAACATTGTCTCGCACGATTCTCACCGGCGGCACCACGCTGGCCGCGTTGGTGGCCTTGGTGTGGGTTGGCACGGGTGCGATTGAAACCTTCAGTCTGGCCGTGCTTTTCGGGGTGGTGATCGGAACCTATTCCTCCATTTTCATTGCCGCTCCGGTGCTGGTGCTTTTCCACCCACGGCGGAAAAAAAACCTACCGAAAGCCACGTCCGGGGTTTAACCTCCGTGCTTTCATAGAAGAACCTCCAATGCAGGTTATCCGTCACCCAATGCACTGCCCTGAACGCCTGCAACAGGCGGTGGTGGCGCTGGGCAGCTTTGACGGGCTGCATACGGGGCATCAGGCCATCATTGCCGAAACCGTCAAACGCGCTAAAGCCGCCAATATTCCGGCGGGACTGCTCAGCTTTGAGCCGCACCCGCGTGAAGTTCTAACCCCGGATGCACCGCCTTTCCGCCTGACTTCCCTGCACCAGAAATTACACTTACTGAAAGATGCCGGTCTGGATGCGCTTTATATTCAGCGTTTTTCACGTGCGTTTGCCGCACTCTCTCCGCATAATTTCATTCAGCAATTACTGGTGGACGGCATCAAGGTGAAAGAGGTGCTGGTGGGGAAGGATTTTATCTTTGGCCATCGGCGGCAGGGTGATGTGGCACTACTGGCGGAAGCTGGCAAAGCACATGGTTTTACCGTGAATGTTATGGAGGATGTGGGGACGGAGAACGGGCATCGGCGCATTTCCTCCACTGCCATTCGTGAGCATATCAAGGCTGGAGAAATGGCGGATGCCGCCGCGCTCTTAGGCCGGCCTTATGCGATCATGGGGCGTGTGATTGCAGGCGACCGAAAGGGCAGAGAACTTGGCTTTCCAACGGCGAATCTGCGTATGAATGCCATGCTGCGCCCACGTTATGGGGTTTATGCGGCGCTGGCCACTTTACCGGATGGCACACAACATAAAGCGGCGGTGAATATCGGCATTCGCCCCACCGTTTCCGGCACGCGTGAATTGCTGGAGGCGCATCTGCTGAATTATACGGGCGATCTTTACGGGCAGCCCATCACCATCGTGCTGCAGCGTTTTCTGCGCCCGGAACAGAAGTTCGACAGCCTGCAAAGCCTGAAAGCGCAGATAGCACAGGATGTGGCGGCGGTGGCGTCATTTATCGAATAGGTCTGCATGGGTGCCGGTGCGCTCCAGCACCTAAATGCCTTAGTAATTAGCTAACAGTGCCTAAATCATCAAACAGTTCGGCAGATGAAATATAAGTCTTAAGGTTGCCTTGTTCGCCTTCTTTCATGGCCTTTTGTGTGGCGGCATTAGGAATGCTGAGGCTGAACGGAATGCCCTGTTGCAAGTCAACCTGCGCATAAAACATGCGGATGGCCTCCGCCTCCGAGATACCAAGTTTATTGAAAACGGAAAGCGCAGCCTGCTTCAATTCAGGGTCAATACGTGTGTTGATGCGCTCAGACATAGACATAAAAGCATTGTACGACAAATGGCGCACAAATGCATGCTACACAGGCTCCCGGTATCCGGTGATCTCCAGCCCATAGCCTTCCAGCCCCACAGGGTCTTTCTGCTGGTGGGCGAGGAGGGTCATTTGCTTCACGCCCAAATCTAACAGAATCTGCGCGCCGATGCCATAATCCCGCAGGCTTTTGGAAGGATCATTCTTGCCCGTGGCGCGGGCGCGAAGACGGTCTGAAATGGTGGTGGGCGTGGGCTCACGCAACAGCACCACCACGCCCTTTCCGGCCTTGGCGATGATTTCCAGACTGCGCTGCTTATGCGCCTGATTGAACTCATCACCCAGCACATCACGCAGCACATCAATGCTGTGCATGCGCACCAATGTTGGCTCATTCGGGGTGATGTTACCCTTCACCAGCGCAATATGTTCAGCATAATCAAGCTGGTTGGCATAGACGATCAGCTTGAATTCCCCGCCCCATTTGCTGTGGAACTCCGTTTCCAGCACGCGCCTGACCAGTGATTCATGCTTGCGGCGATAGCTGATAAGATCGGCAATGGTGGCGATGTTCAGCCCATGTTCCTTCGCAAAGGGAATCAGATCCGGCAGCCGCGCCATGCTGCCATCATCCTTCATGATCTCGCAGATCACACCCGATGGATTCAGCCCCGCCATGCGGGCAATATCCACCGCCGCCTCCGTGTGCCCGGCACGCACCAAAACGCCGCCGCTGCGTGCAATCAGCGGAAACACATGGCCGGGGGAAACAATATCATTTTTGCCTTTATCCGCATCAATCGCCACCTGAATCGTATGCGCACGATCCGCCGCGGAAATGCCGGTGGTTACACCCTCCCGCGCTTCGATAGAGGTGGTGAACGCCGTCTGGTGACGGGTGCCGTTCTGCGGCGCCATCAGGGAAAGGCCTAGTGCTTCCGTGCGCTCTTTCGTTAGCGCCAGGCAGATCAAACCGCGCCCATATTTAGCCATAAAATTAATGGCCTCAGCATTGGCATGCTGCGCGGGAATAACAAGATCACCTTCATTTTCCCGGTCTTCATCATCCACAAGAATGAACATGCGCCCGGCTTTGGCATCTTCAATAATGGCCTCAATCGGCGCAAGATATTCAGAAAAACTCATGCGGTTGGTATGGTGCAAGTCTAGCGCGGTATCAAGCGGTCATTAACATAACGGTGCAGAATACTTGAAATAAGCGTCTGATACGGAATGCCGTCCAGATTAGCACGTAGTTTGATCTCCCGCAGATCTTCGGAAGAAAGGCGGATGTTAATACGCGCATCCTTCCGGATATTCTGCGCTGCCGCCTGCTCCAAACGCTGTTTCATGGCAGCATATGCACCCTCATCCAAGGGCACATAATTCCCCTGATGTATGTCATCGTAAATTTTCTGCTCGTCCTGCGTTAGAAAATTGTCAGGTTTTTTTGTCATCTGTCCCTCCATGTGCAAGGTAATGTTTGCGTAAATTTCTATCCGGGTACGCTGTTTTTAAAAACATGGTTTCACCTTCATCAACCGCCGGAACCGCCCATACCTCACTGCACATTACCAGAATGAGAAGCAATTGCCCCGGATAATCCTCTTCATTCTTATGACGCAAAATATCAACAATGGCACCTGCATCAATGGCTGCAATAATATCCTCGAACGAGATGCGGCGCTGTGCCTTAAGCCACGCATTTTTCTCATCCGAATAGCGAAATTCCACAATTGTCATTTATATGACAATGTGTGCCTATTGTCAACATTATACCGGGTTCTGGTAAGCAATCATCCGCTGCATGTAGCGTGCCAGCATGTCAATTTCCAGATTGACGGAATCCCCGTTATCACGTTGGTGTAGCGTGGTATTTTGCCATGTATGCGGGATAATCATCAGGCTGATTATTGTGCCCTCTGCGGTGTCCTCCACGCGGTTGATCGTCAGCGAAATGCCGTCCATTGTGATCGAACCTTTCGCCGCCACAAATGGCGCAAGCACCGGGGGCACGGCAACGTCCAGCCGCCAAAAATCGCCTTCCTGCAAAAGCTGGGTGATCGCACCCAGCCCATCCACATGGCCGGAAACAATATGTCCGCCAAGCTCATCCCCAGCTTTAAGGGCACGTTCCAGATTCAGCTTTGTGCCCACCTGCCACGCTGATGCCGTGGTAAGGGAAAGCGTTTCCGGAGAGGCTTCTACGGAGAAACTATCCGCTGTTTTTTCCGTCACCGTCAAACAGATGCCACTGCAGGCAATGGAAGCGCCCAGCGCGATGGTGGCGGTTTCATAGGCGGTGCGGATGGTAAAACGCGTGCCGGAGGCCACGGGTGCTTTTGCCGTGATTGTGCCAATATCGCTGATAATGCCGGTGAACATATGCGCTGTATAGCGGCTTATGGCCACACTGTGAATAGTGGAGCGGTGTTTAGCTTAATGTTTCAAAACTG